>DATFYX010000065.1 GCA_035314825.1 Candidatus Eremiobacteraceae bacterium | reverse complement strand
ACTGCAGCAGCGCGTTGTGACAGGCTTGACCCTACTACCGTTACAGAAAACCCGCACGCTTTACGAGGTGCGGGTCTTCTTCTTGTTGAGCTTGGCTCCCCGAGTTGGACTCGAACCAACGACTTTCTGATTAACAGTCAGACGCTCTACCAGCTGAGCTATCGGGGAATGCGAGCTGCCCGGATGCGGGCAACTCAAGCATTATAGCAAACCGTTATCGGTCCTTCAAGCGTCCGCCCCTAGACCGCAGATGCCTGCCGGCGTTGGCCTTGCGCGTACGCATCGAAACATACGGCGACGTTTCGCGCGAAGAGCCGCCCGAGCTTTGTCAGCCGCAGGCCATTCATGTCGAGTACGGCCAAGCCGTCGGCGATGACGCCGTCAAATCCATCGATCGCGAGATCGGCCAATATTCGTTCATCGGCTCTGACGACCCCGCTCGTCATGATATCCGAGATGATTCGCCGGCGCACTCGGTCCTCATCGCCGAGCAGGCAACCGCGCGCTGTGAGATCGCCGGTCCGGGCCGATGCGATGTATTCGACCACGTCGGAGCGGTTCTGAGCGAACGCATCGAAGCTGCTTGAAATGGCGCTCGCGCCGATGCCGACGAGCGTCTCGGCTCTGACCCGTGTGTAACCCATGAACGAGCGTTGCAAACTTCCGCTACGAGCGGCGCGAGCAAGATCGCTATTGCGCGCCGCGAAATGGTCGATCCCGATCTGTTCGTAGCCAGCAGCCGCAAACGACCTGGTCGCGTCCACAAGCATCCCGAACTTCTCGAGTTGCGAGGGGAGCGACTCTTCGTAAGAGCGCTGCGCATGGTTGACCCAAGGCACGTGGGCGTAGGCGTACATGGCGACGGTTTCCGGCGCGAGCCGTTGCACCTCGCTAACGGTTTGCGCGAACGTCGCGCGGCGCTGGTGCGGCAGACCGTAGATAAGGTCGATGTTGATGTTCCCGATCCGGGCATCGCGCGCCCAACCGATCGCCGCCGCAGTCTGCGCGATGCTCTGCGTTCTGTGAATCGCGGCTTGGGTCTGCGCGTTGAAGTCTTGAACGCCGGCGCTCAGACGATTGAAGCCAAGCCGTCCGAGATGCGCGATCTGCGCTTGGCTCGCCAGTCGCGGATCGATCTCGATGGATATCTCGGCGCTGTCGTCGATCTGGAAGCGGCTTGCGATCGCCTCGAACAGCCTGCTCATCTGAGACGGCTGCAAACTGTTGGGCGTTCCGCCGCCCCAATGCAGCACCGCCAGGCGCAGCCCACGCGCCCGACGCGCGACTTGCTCGAGCTCGCCCTCGACGGCGTCGAGATAACGATCCACGAGCACCTGGTCTTTGGTGATGCAGCGATTGCAGGCGCAGTAATAGCACAGCGATGGACAAAACGGCACATGTACGTACATCGCGGCGGTTCCGGCGCTCCGCGCTTCGCCTTCTATCCTGGCTCGTGCCTCGGGTCGACCACCGCTCCAGGCCGGCACGGGCGGATAGCTCGTGTAGCGCGGAATCGGCCGGTCGTAGTTCGCGAGCAGCGCCGGCCACTCGGATTCGAACGGTACTCCCGCGTCGTCAACGTCGAACACGACTCTCCACCCTGCGTGGTGATCTACGGCCCGGTGTAGCGCCGCTTGACCGGGAAGAGGAACGACAGCACGAACTTGAGCTGCGTGCTTGGCGCGAGATTTGGTCTCACGATATTGCTATAGTACTGCACACCGAATTGCATGGGCGTGGTCGCCAACCTGAATGTCTTGGTCAAGCCGAGGCCGAGCGGAACGATCCACGCCTGGCCGGGCGTCGCAGCGAAGTTCGCCGTGATGTTCGGTGCCGTCGTGAGCGCCCAGCCCTTTCCGAAGTTATAGTTGATGAAAGGTTGGACGAGCATCGAGTTGACGGCGGGGTTGGTCGGGCTCGAGCCGCCGATGCTCCACAACTGAGTCCCGAGCACCCCGATCACGAAATTTCCGGGCATGATGAGACCAACGACGTTCACGCCAGCCGCGGTCTGGTGGGTTCCGACCGGTCCGAGATTGGGCGATGCGGTCGCGAACTGGAAGATCGGCCCGGCGCCCCATGTGACCGTAGCGGGCTTGGCCGGCGTGAAATACGTCTGCTGCTGGATGTCGCCGAAGCCGGTGAGTGTCGGGCAGCCGATCGTCGAGTTGCACTGCGACGGCGGCACCGAAGATGGAGTGTTGATGATCGGGACGATCGTGCGCGAGATGACGTTCCATCGCTTGCTCAAAGCGATCGGGATGACCGGTTGGACGTTGGTCACCGTCTGTGTGCGCTGGTACTGGCCCTGACCGTAGTAGAAGTTTGGCTGGATCGGCAGCACACCGAGATTGCCGACCGGATTTTGCGACTGTTTGATCAGCGCTTTTTCGGCCGCCACCAGGTCAGCTGCCGACGCGGCACCGGCCGGAGCTGGGGACGGCTGGTCATCGGCGCGCGCCAGCAACGGAGCCCCGAGCGCTAGTGCGAGGATGACGCCGGCCGTGAATTGTTTGATCAACTGGTACTACAGTCTGAACGTGTAGCCGACCAGCGGCCCGCCCAAGTTGATGTTGTGCAGCACGCCGCCGTTGTACATGTTGTAGTACAGATCGCGGTATCCCACCACGACGCTGCCGCCGTTCGGCGAACCGTAACCCACGCCGCCAAAGGCCTGCCAGGTGAAGGCTCCGCCGCTCCCGATATCGCCGTAGAACGGTGCGTACCATTTACTGTCCTTGCTCAGATCGAACTTGCCCTTGAGGCCGACGATGCCGTCCCACAGGTTGACGCTCTCTTTGTGGCTGCCCGACACTCCAAGCAACCCTTCCGGCCCCGTGAAATTCCACGTGACCGACGGGCTCGCGTTCGCGTAACGGAAGCCGACCAGCGCGTCGAAGTTCTGCGGCGGCGAACCGGGCGCGAGGTTATAGGTCGCGGCGGTCGTCCAGATGGTCTGCGTGTAGCGCGATTGGACGCTCGTGGCGATAGGGATCGTCAGCATGCCGCCTGGACCGGTGATCGACGTGATACCGTCGCTCACCGCGGTGAGGTTCAGGTAGACCAGGTCGGTCATCAAGCCCCAGTCGCCCTTTTGAACGCCGGCGGTGAACAACGCGCCCGAGGCGAGCTTGGGCGTGTACTGGCTGGGCACGACCGTCAGGCCGACGTTGCCGCCCGTCGTCGGGATGGTGAAATTCAATTGTCCGTGAATCGTCGGCAGCCATAGATATGGTGTGACCCATGCGTGGAGTTTTGTGTCCTTCATGGGGGTCGGGGACGGTGCCGGCGACGCGTCGGCGATGGTCGTCGCGGCGCGCGCTTGCGATCCGAAGGCGAAAAAGAGCGCGACGAGGGCGCTGGTCTGGATCAGGCGCGCGATCGCGCGGGACTTTGCGTCATTCGACAACGGTGTTGTTCCCTTTCCGGTGAGTTCGTGTCAGCGATGACTTGCATGAAAGCGGGGCGTTACTCTGCCGACCAACTAATCGCATGTGGCAGTTCGTACATGTCATGTCGCCTTGCGTTCAGATTCGAAACCCGACAGGCCATCGCTTTCTCCCGAGGAACGGGGTAGGATGGCAAAACTCAAGCGGCGCGCCCTGCGGGTGGCCGGTGGCGGGGTGCCCTCGCTGAAGCTGTTAGATGGCGCTTCAACTGGTGCGTCCCTAGCACCGCCCCGCCGCAAGGCTTCCTATGCGACTATTTCACACACGCTGCCGCTGGATCTGATCGAGCATCTGCGCGCCTTCGCGCATTATCAGCGCGTTTCAGCAAGTTCCGTGATCGAGTTCGCGCTCGCCTCGTTCTTCAAGGCTCGGGACGACGCCGCGTTGGGAGCCATGTTGCGCCGCAAGGGCGCCGGGCCTAGGCGCAAGCCAAAATCGCCCTAACCAACAGTCTTCACGACTTCTTCTCATAGGATTCCCAGGCAGGTCAGAGCAAGCCTCTAGCATGTAGCATCAAGCAACCATTGCGGTTGCTAATGCCGCTCTCGGAGGCCACCACCATCATCGCACGCATCAGAGAACACGCGGATCGCCGCGCCGATTCTGGGGAACGATACAAGCCCCAGGTCAAGCTTTCGGTGAACGTCCCGTCCGACCAGGGCGATCGCTTGCGCACGCTTGCATTCGAGCAGCGCGTGAGCGAGAGCTCGATCGTCCAGGTCGCGCTGCGGCTGCTGTTCGCGCGCGGCAACGACTCCGTCATCGGTATGCTGCTGCGCGAGAACGGGGCGACGCTGCGCCGTAGATGAGCCGCCTAGGAAGATAGCGCAGCCGCGATTTCGTTCGCGCGCCGGATGCAATCGGGCACGCTGACACCGCGCAGGTAGTTGCCGGTCAGCCGCAACCCTGGAATCCGATCGACCGCCGACTCGATCACTGCGAGGCGCTCCTCGTGGCCAAGCGTGTATTGGGGGATGGCGCGCTCCCAGCGGAAGCCGGACACGATCTTCGGCTTGGCAGGCGCGATGCGCATGACCTGACTAAGATCTGCGTGAGCGACGCGTGCGAGCTGCTCGTCGTCGAGTTCGCCGATCGCCGGGTCGGTGGCGCCGCCGAGAAACGCCGTGCACAGCAACTCGTCGTCCGGGGCACGAGCCGCGAAGATGTTCGAGTTCCAGACCGCTCCTAGGATCCGGACGCCTTCGCCGCGACATGCGAGGAAGCCGAAACCGTCATGCGGTGCGCCTAGGACAGCGCGAGGATATGCGATCGCGACCTGGGCGACGGGCGCGTACTCGATCGCGCGCAGCGCCGCAGCTGCTTGAGGTTCGAGCGGCTCCAAGAGATCGGCTGCGGAGTCGGCGGGCGTCGCGATAATGACGTGCGCTGCCTCGATCGTGCCTTCGGGCAGGCCTTCGCACTCGAGCGTGAAGCCGGCGCCGCGTTGTCTGAGCTTCGTCGCACGCGCGCCTGCGTAGATGCGGCCTTCCAAAACTGTCGCCAGCGCGGTGATGAGGCTCGCATTGCCGCCCTTGAAGCTGATCGGACTTCTCGGCCGACTGAAGTCGGCCGCTCCATTGGGCCGTCTAGAGTCGGCCGCTCCATCTCTGGAGCGGCGGGCGAGGAAACCGCGAACCACGCTACCATTTGTGCGTTCGAAATCAACCAGCGCGGGCATGGTGCTTTGCGCCGAAAGCCGCGACGGATCGCCTGCGTAGATACCCGACACGAGCGGTCCGGCCACCGCGTGCAGCACCTCAGGTCCCGCGCGGCGTTCGACGAACGAAGCGACCGATTCGTCGCTTTGGTGCGCGCGAGGGGCGACGAACGGTTCAGCAAGGAGCCGCCACTTAGCCCCTGCCGACAACAACGGCGATGCGATGAATGCCCCAGGTGACGTCGGCACGGCGATGAGCGAACCGCTTCTGTAGATGTAACGCTTGGCACCGGCGCCGGCGGCCACGATGATCTGCGATTCCAATCCGAGTTCGTGCGCGAGGTCTAACAAGGCCGGGGCGGCGATAAAGCTCTGCGGACCTGCGTCGGCAAGATACATCTGTGTCTGGACGGATCCGACGACCCCGCCGAATTTCGCGCGGGCCTCAAGCACCACCACGTTGCGGCCGGCCTTGCGCAGCGCGTGAGCCGCCGCGAGTCCCGAGATTCCGCCGCCGATCACCGCGACGTCGAGATCCTCAAATGGGGCGCTCATGCGAGCGCTCGCTCCGCAAGATCTGCAAGACAGGTGATGTACGCGGGATGACACTTGACCGCGCACGCACGCATGAACTCCCGGATGCCCGTTTCCTGCGCGACCGCCGCGTATTGTATGTCGATCTCGTTGAGCGTCTCGACGTGCTCGGTCACGAACGCGACCGGCACGATGCAGATCGCGGTTGCTCCCTCCCCGGCGAGCCGCTCGATCAGTTTTTCCGTGGCCGGTTCGAGCCATTTCTCCGGGCCGAGCCGGCTCTGGAACGACAGGTGCGTGGGACCCGGGTGCGCGAGCCGCGCACACGCCGCGGCGACGGTCTTCCTCACCTGATCCAGGTACGGATCGCCGCGCTCGATGTAGCGCATCGGCAAGCCGTGCGCCGAGAAGATCAGATGGATGCGTTCGGGCGGCGCCGCGAAATCTTTGAGGCAGCGGCGCGTGACGTCGGCCAGGGCGGTCAGGTAGCCGGGGTCCTCGCAATACTGGTCAACGACGCGCAAGTCTGGTTCGAATCTCATCGCGCGCATCGCGCGGCGCAGCTCGTTGAGGCTGGAGCGCGTGGTCGAGTACGAATACTGCGGGTACAGCGGTACGAAGGCGAGCGTGGTGACGCCGTCTGCACGCGCGGCGCGCAGCGCGTCTTGTGAGTACGGGCGCCAGTTGCGCATGGCGAGGTAGA
>DATFYX010000064.1 GCA_035314825.1 Candidatus Eremiobacteraceae bacterium | reverse complement strand
GCTGGTTGACGATCGACATCTTATGGAAGTGCAGATATTCGATCGGGTCTTCCATCGTCATGATATGGCGCGCCATGCTCGCATTGACGACGTCGAGCATCGAGGCCAGCGCCGTCGATTTGCCCGAGCCCGTCGGTCCGGTGACGAGGATCAGGCCCGCGGGGCGCTGCGTCAGATCCGACATCACCGTCGGCAGATTGAGCGTCGACAGCGGCGGCACGGTCGAGGGGATGGCGCGGAACGCGGCGCCGATGACGCCGCGCTGTTTGAACGCGTTGACGCGGAAGCGGCCGAAGCCCTTGAGACCGTGGGAGAAATCGAGCTCGAGATTCTTCTCGAAGCGCTCCTTTTGCGCATCGGTGAGGATGCTGTAGACCAGGCGCTTGGTGTCCTCCGGACTGAGCTTGGGGAACTCGGTCGGCGCGAGCCGGCCGTCGATCCGCAGGGTCGGCGGCAGGCCGACCGACAGGTGGAGGTCCGATGCGCCGCGCTCGATCGTCACGCGCATCAGTTCGTCCATCCGAAGTCCGAGTAGATCGCTTACATTGGCAGCCATTGTTCACCGCTCCGCGCCGGCCATAGCCGAATAGGGCCACAGCCCGGCCTTTGTAGTCAATATCGGCAGGGCGCGCCAGTTTCGCTAGCCCCTTTCGGCAGCCTTGCCCCACGGGGCTTCCAGGCGCTCACACTTCGTCCCAGGCGAAGCGGCGCGCGCGCCCGAACCGGACAGGCGGCGTGTATAGACGAGCCGTTTCTCTGGCGCCCGGGGTTCCGGCGACCTCGTTCGACGTCATCCGTAGCCGCGCGCCCCTCCGCATCAGCTTCTGCGGCGGCGGGACCGATGTACCCCCGTATCCCGAGCGTTTTGGCGGCTGCGTCCTGTCGTGCGCCATCGACAAGTACGCCTTTGTCAGCCTGCGCTCGCGGGATGACGAGAGCATCCGCGTTCACAGCTCGGATCTCAACCGCGTCGCGGAGTTCCGCGGCCAGGGCCCCCTCGACGGCACGATCGACCTTGCACAGACCATCTTCCACCGCTTCGGCACGCATTCGCTCGATTGTTACATGAGCTCGGACGCCCCGCCGGGCAGCGGCCTTGGCTCATCGTCCGCCATGATCGTCGCGCTCATCGCGGCATTGGCGCGGCGTGAAGGGCGCCATCTGTCCGATTACGAGATGGCCGATCTCGCGTACGCGGTCGAACGGACCGACCTCAATATCCAGGGCGGGATGCAAGATCAGTATGCGGCGACGTTCGGCGGGTTCAACTTCATCGAATTCACGAGCGAGGGCGTGCTCGTCAACCCCCTGCGCATCAGCGAGGATGCGCTCAACGAGCTCCACTGCCATTTGCTGCTCTGCTACACGGGGGTGACCCGCGTGTCGTCGAGCATCCTGCGCGAGCAGACCGATAACGTCGTCTCGAGCGTTCCCGACGTCATGGACAGCTTGGCCGAGCTCAAAGCGCTCACCCTGGATCTTAAACGCTCGCTGCTGCAGAACCGCTTCGTCGAGTTCGGCGAGATCCTCGACCGCGCATGGTACCTTAAGAAGCGCCTCGCGTCGGGCATCTCGAGCCCGTCGATCGACGAGTTCTACGACATCGCGAAGCGCGCGGGCGCCATCGGCGGCAAGCTGCTGGGAGCTGGCGGCGGCGGCTTCCTGCTGATCTTCGCGCCGTTCACGCGGCGCGACAAGATCCGCGAACGCCTCGAGCTCGCGGGCGGCAAGGTCGTCGACTTCCAATTCGATCAGCGCGGCGTGCGCACGTGGCTCGCCGCAGGCGATACCTGGATCGAACAACCCGCGGCGCATTAGAACGAAGGCGCGTCAGGTGACCGTATCGACCCGATGATGCTGCGCCTGGCGAAGCGCCGTGCGCGGCGCGCGCGCGTCGCGATGCGCCGCCCCTCCAGCCAGCGCAAGGCTGGCCGCGCCGCCGGTACGCGCGCGCAGGTCCAGTTGAGCGCGCCTAGTGCCGCGCCGAGCAAGCCTGAGCCGTATGTATCGCGCAGCAGCGTCGCGGCGCCGCGTGCCGCCTGTGCATCGCCGCGCATTTGCGCCTTCACCCCGATCTCGACGAGTTTGAGCCGCAGTTGTCGCGCGAAACGCGCCACCGCCGCGCGCCTCACCCCTGCTGGAAGGGTTTCGGCTGCCGCGAGCGTGGCGCTGATATGCTCGTAGCTGGGGATCAATGCCGCGCTCTCGCCGGCGGACACGGAGGCCGCGTGCGAGACGTAGGCCGCGCAGGGCGCGAACGAGACCACGATCGGAAAGCGGATGGCGACGCGCAGCTCGGCATCGAAATCCAGAGCGGCGCTCGCGCCTCGATCCAACCCGCCCGCGGCGCGCAGCGCCGACGTCCGGAAGATCACGCCCGTCCAGGTCGGGTGCCGGTTGTCGAGCATCTGCAGCACCGCGTCGGCCGGTTCGTACACCCCCTCCCGCGGCCAGAACGCCAACGGCGCGTAGCGCACATATCCGGACTCGTCGACCTCAAGCGTCGACCCCGCGAACAGACCCGCATCGGGATGCTCGGAAAGCGCGGCGACGGCGAGCTCGAAAAAGCCGGGCAGCAGATAATCGTCATCGGATAGGAACGAGCACAGCGGCGTGCTCACGTCCGCCGACGCGAGGATGAAGTTCTCGGCGGCGCCGACGTTGCGCGCGCGGCCGATGTAGCTCACGCGCGGATCCGCTGCTGCTATCGCCGCGACCACCCCCGCGGTCTCGTCGCCCGACGCGTTGTCGTACACGCGCACCGCGACCTCGCGATAGTTCTGCGCCAGCACGCTCTCGATCGCACGGCGCAGCAGATGCGGTCGCCGGAAGGTGGGGATGATCGTCGTGATCGCCGGCCGGGGATCGGGCAGGGCGGATCTCACCGGTCCTTGACGCAGCGCAAGTAGCCGTCGGGCGCCACCGAGATCAGCAGCGTGCTCTCGAGCTCGCGATCGATCTCGAAACGGTCGCCTTCGCGCAGGAAATCGTGGACCGCGGTCATCGGGCTGTTGCCTGGGCCCCATGGGCGCTTGCCGATGTCCGCGGCCGACATGCGCTCGACGATCGTGTCGAGCACGACGATGTAGCTGCCGCGATCCACCAGCGGCGCGTACGCGCGCAGTTCGTTCAGCACGTGCGCGGCGGTGTGGTTCGAGTCGAGCACGACCAGCGTGCGCCGGCCGCGCGCGAGCTCGTGAACGCGTGCGACGATCCGCTGGTCCGTGGACGAGCCCTCGACCAGGGTCACGCGTGCGCTCGCGGGATGCGCTTCGATGGCGCGGCGGTTGTGCGCGCGGATCTCGCGATCGACGCCGATCACCGTTCCGTCGCCGCCGAGAAGTTCAAGCATCGAAGCCAGGAACAGCGTGCCGCCGCCGTGCGCTACGCCCGTCTCGACGATCGCGCCGGGCCGCACGCGCCAGATGATCTCCTGCAGCGCGATCAGGTCCTGCGGGAACTGGATGACGGGCACGCCGAGCCAGGTGAAGTTGTACGGATACCGATGCCGGCAGCCGCGCAGCACGAATTCGTCCGCGGCCGCGCGCAGCTCTTGATCGGCGGCCATCGCGCGGATCGCCTCCGGATCCGATGGCTCGCGCTCGCTCACGCCACCACCTCAGGGGCCGGGATCGGCACCACGAAGCGCCCGCCCCAGCGGCTCACTCCCGCCATCTGCTCGCGCACTTCATCGGCGATGTTCCACGGCAGGATCAGCACGTAGTCGGGGTGCGTCTCGAAGATGTGCTCCGGCGCGAAGATCGGCGTGCGCACGCCGGGGATGTACTTGCCTTGCTTGTGCGGGCTGCGGTCGACGGTATATGGGAGCAGCCCGGTGCCGATGCCGCAGTAGTTGAGCAGCGTCGTCGCCTTGGCCGGAGCCCCGTAGCCGGCGATCGTGGCACCCTCGGCCACGATCTCGCGCACGAAGCCGGCCAGTTCAGCGCGCGTGCGCTCGACCTGGCGCGCGAAGCGCGCGTACGTCTCCTCGCGCGCAAGGCCCGCGGCCTCTTCGCGGCGCAACAGCGCGGCGACCGGCGCGCCCTGCGGCCTGCGTCCTGCGTGAGCGGCGTAAACCCGCAGCGAGCCGCCGTGCGTCGCCAGCTCCTCGACGTCGAAGACGGTCAAGCCGTGCAGCGCCAGCGCGCGACGGGCGGTCGCAAGCGAGAAGTATGAATAGTGCTCGTGATAGATGGTGTCGAATTCAACGCGTTCGAGCATCTGCTGCAGGTGCGGGAATTCCAGCGTCAGCACACCATCTGGCTTGAGCAGCGTCGCCAGCGCGGCCACGAAATCGCTCAACGCCGGCACATGCGCCAGCACGTTGTTGGCCACCAGCAGGTCCGCCGAGTAGCCCTGCGCGCGCAGACGCCGTGCAGCGTCGACGTTCAAGAACTCGCACACCGTCGGGACGCCGCGCTGTACGGCCACCTCGGCGACGTTGCGCGCCGGCTCGATCCCGAGCACGGGCACGCCCTCATGCGCGAACTCGGACAGCAGGTGGCCGTCGTTGCTGGCGACCTCGATCACCAGCGAATCCGCGCCGAAGCCGAAGCGGCTGCGCATCGCCTGTGCGTAACGGCGCACGTGCTCGAGCCACGTGGTCGAATACGACGAGAAGTATGGGTAGTCGCGGAAGATGCGTTCGGGAGCCGCCCACGCAGGCACTTGGACGAGCCAGCAACGTCCGCACGCGTAGGCGCTCAGCGGGTACATGACATCCGGTGCGGCGAGATCAGCGGGGCCGAGCAGCGCGTTCGAAAGCGGCGAGAGGCCCAGATCGATGAACGGTTCGCCCAGCGGGTGAGCGCATAGCCTGCACGCCGGCGCGCTCACGCCGCGACCAACGCTTCATAGCGGGCGATGTCCGCCTCCACCAACGCTCGCGCACTGTCGCCCAGCGCGAAGCTGCGATACCAGCCGACGCTCCAATCGATCGCGCTGCCCAGATCTAGCCGCGCGCTCCAGCCCAGCCGTGCCTTCGCCTTCGAGCTATCGAGGCGCAGCACGCCGGCCTCCGGCGGATGGCCGGCCTCGTCCACGCGCCAGCGAGCGCCGTTCCCAAAGCGCGCAGCAGCCGCGTCGGCTACGCTGGCCACCGACTGCGCGTTGGAATCCGGCGGCCCAAGATTCCAGGGCTGGGAGAAAGCCTCGGGCTGTTCCCACAAGCGGCGGGCCAGCAGCAAGTAGCCATAGAGCGGATCCAAGATGTGCTGCCACGGCCGCACGGCCGCCGGGTTGCGGATGAGCGCCGGCTCGCCCTTGATAAAGGAAGCGATAAGATCCGGCATCAGCCGGTCCCGCGCCCAGTCGCCCCCGCCGATGGTGTTGCCGGCGCGAGCCGTCGCGATGCCGCACGCGATGGTGCTTTCGCGAGCGCGCCTCGACAAAACCCGCATGCCTGCCGTCACCAGCTCGGCGCCGGCCTTGCTCGCGGAATACGGGTCGGCGCCGCCGAGGGCATCTTCTTCTGCGTGCGCGCGCTCGGCGCCGTGCAGGTCGTAGCACTTGTCGCTCGTCACGACGACGATCGCCCGCGCCGACGGCGCCGCGCGAACCGCTTCGAGCACGTTAGCCGTGCCCACGACGTTGACCGCATACGTCTCTAACGGCCGATCGTACGACACGCGCACCAGCGGTTGCGCCGCCATGTGTATGATGATCTGCGGATCGAAACGCGCGACTTCGCCGCGCAGCCGTTCGCGATCGCGGATGTCGGCGATGACGCTCTTTGTGGTCGACGCCACGTCGGCGGCGCCGAACAGGTCCGGCGTCGTGTCGGGCTCCAGCGCATAGCCGCGCAGCTGTGCGCCGAGACGGTGCAGCCACAAGCAGCACCAGGCTCCTTTGAAGCCGGTGTGGCCCGTGATCAGCACGCGCTTGCCGCGCCACCATACCGCATCGAACGCCATATCGCTAACGCGCGCCGGCTTTGAACACGACGCACTGGCCGCCTGCTAGCACGAGCGGCGTCTCGAGCTTGTCCGCATAGAACTCGTCCACTGCGAGGCGCGCGCCGGGAGTGCTGGCAAAGCCGTAGTCGTCGTACACGAGGAAGCCGCCGCTCGCGACGCGCTCGTAGAAGAATGATGACGCGTCGAGCACCGCCGCGTGGATATCCAGGTCGATGTGGACGAAACAGAAGCGTTTGCCCGCCAGCGGGGCGAGCGACGCGGGTATCACTCCGGGCAGGTATTCGATGTTCGCATATGCCGCGAGATAGCTCCGCACGGCGGCAAGCGACGTGTCGGAGAAATCTCCCTTGCGATGGATGTCGACCGCCGGATCCGTGTCGGGCATCCCCGCGAACGTGTCGCACAGGAAAAGCCGCCGCGCATCGCCGCGCTCGCGCATCGTCTCGGCGAGCAGGGCGGCGGTGCCGCCCTGGTACACGCCGCACTCCGCAACATCGCCCGCGACCGTCGCAAGCGCCTGGCGCATGAGCGAGGCGAGCACGTAGAGGCGGTCGTCGGATACGAGCGTTTTGCCCCGCGTCAGGGTGAAGCACTGCTGCCACGAATCGACCAGCCACGGCCGGAAGCGCGGCCGGTACGCGGCGCCGTCAGGCAGCGCCGGCTCGCGCGCGCGCCCGACGTATTCGACGTCCAGCCCGAACGCGAGCAAGAGCTTTCGCAACGGCGCGTATGCGGCGCGGGGCGGCCATGGACGGGTGAGCGGCATGAAGTTAAAGGGGCGTTCGCGTTTGCCGACCCGTCACCCGTTGCGCGGCTTTCGCGCCAATGCCCAGATCGGCCAGCCGACCAGATTCCACCATCCGGCGCCGACCAACACCGCGCGCGTCTGCGCCGCCAATCCAGGCAGCAAGCCGACGAGCATGGCGCCAGCATACAGCGGCGCCAAGAGGGCGCCGGCCTCGCGATGATAGCCGCTGCGCAGCACGTCGAATCCGGCGCCGCGCAAGCGCGATGTGAGCTCTTCGATGCTCCACGGCGGGCTGACATGCGTCGGATCATCCCAATGATTCGGCGGGTTCGAGATGGCGATGGTGCTCAGCCAGGATCCGGGCTTCACGATCAACGAGCGAGGACCGGGCGTCTCCAAGTACAACAAGCCGCCGGGCGCGAGGATGCGGAACATCTCGGCCAGCACGTGTTCCTGGCGCGTCACGTGCTCGATCAGGTGCGAGCAGTACACCCCCTGGACGGATCCGTCGGCGAATGGCAGCGGCTCCCCGCTCACGTCGCAGGCGAGGCGCCGGAACCGGCCCGTCGCGGCGATGTGGTCGGGTACGGGCGAGTCGCCGTACTGCGTGCGCTCGACGCCGAGGTCGAGCCCGACGATACGCAGTTCCGGGTTGGTCTGGTACAGGTAATTGTAGGTCTTGTGGAAGTCGCCGCAGCCGACGTCGACGACCGTCGCGCCGGCGGGCAGGGCGCGCGCGATCAGCTTACGCGGTGAGAGCGTGAAGCGCGCGAGCCTCGCTTCGATGTCCGCCATCGCCTATGGCCATTTCTTCCACGGGGCCTCGCCCTTCTTCCATAGATCGTTGAGCAGGTTGCGGTCGCGCAGCGTGTCGAGCGGCTGCCAGAAGCCGGTGTGGGTGAACGCGGACAGCTGCCCGTCGCGCGCGAGCCGCTCCATCGGCTCTCGCTCCCACGCCGTGTCGTCGCTTGCGACGTACTCGATGGCCTTGGGCGAGAGAACGAAGTAGCCGCCGTTGATCCAACCCGCATCGGCTTCGGACTTCTCGGCGAACGCGGTGATCTTGTCGCGCGTCATCGTCAGGACGCCGAAGCGGCCGGGCGGGTGCACCGCGGTGACCGTCGCGAGCGTGCCGCGCTCGCGATGAAATGTGATGAGCGCGCCGATATCGACGTCGCTCACGCCGTCGCCGTAGGTGAAACAGAAGTCTTCGCCGTCGAGATAGCCCGCCACGCGGCGCAGCCGGCCGCCGGTCGCCGTCTCTTCACCCGTGTCGACGAGGGTGACCGACCAGGGCTCTGCGCTGCTCTGATGGATGATGACGTCGCGCCGCCGCATGTCGAACGTGACATCGGACTGGTGCAGCGCGTAGTTGGCGAAATATTCCTTGATGAGGTATCCTTTGTAGCCGCAGCAGATGATGAAGTCGTTGATGCCGTGGAACGCATAGCTCTTCATGATGTGCCACAACACCGGCTTGCCGCCGATCTCCACCATCGGCTTGGGGCGCGTCTGCGTCTCCTCGCTGATGCGAGTCCCGAATCCCCCCGCCAGGATCACCGCCTTCACTCAGGCGTCCTCGTTCGGTGCCAGGCGATCGTCTCGGCGAATCCTGTCTCGATATGGCGCGCTCGCCATCCGAGCGCTTGCAGCTCGGCGGGCTGCGCGACGAGGACGCGCGGCTCCGACCCGGTCGGCTCAGGACCGTCGAATCGCAATAGATCGGGGCGCCCGATCTGCCGGCCGATCTCCTGCGCCGCGCCGTGCACGCTCACGCCGCGACCGGTGCCGATGTCGACCGGTCCGTCGCGTTCGCTCTCGAGCAATCGGACGAAGGCGTTCGCGACGTCAGCCACGTGGACGAAGTCGCGCACCTGCGTCCCCGGCGAGCAACGCGCCACGCGCCCGCCGAGCAACGCATCGATGAGGGACGGCACGAGTCGAAAAGCCGCATCGAAGGGACCGTAGGGCACGAAAATCCTCCCCCACGCGAAGCGGCGCTCTCGCGAGCGAGCGTGTGCGCTCATCGCCTGCGCCGCCTGCGCCTTGCTCTCCGCATACAACGAACGCGCACCGGCGGCCTGGTGCTCGGCCGAGGTTCCGGCCAAAACCGCCCGCCGCCCGCCGTGCGCGAAGAACGCGTCCCCGATGACGCCGCTTGTGCGCGCCCATGCCAGGTTCGCCGGATCGGTCCGATAGTGCGGGCTGCCTGCGCACCACGCGAGATGCAACAGATGCGCGGGTTTCTCCGCCGCGAAGAGCGCACCGACCGCATCGTCGTCCAGCAGGTCGAGCGCCAGCCAGCGCGCGTGCGGAGCAAGCGTCGCGTCCGGATGCCTGCACACCGCGAGGACGTCGTAAGGCTCGTCGGCGAGCGCGCTCAGCACGTGGCGGCCGACGAACGACGTGGGTCCGGTGATCGCGAGCGTGTTCACGCCTGAAGCTCGATCGGCAGTGCCGCAGCGCGCACCAACGCCTCGTTCTCCTGCCGGTAGTTCGGATTCATGAGCAGCGCCGTGCGCACGCCGCGGGCGACCGCATCCTGCGGCGACACGATCGGATGGCCCGTGCCGGGTACGAACCGTCCCTGCTTGCCGGGATTGAGATCGATGATGCATTCGAGCAGCGTGCGCGCCGGGTCGACGACGTTGGCCAGCGTGACCCCTTTGGCGCCCGCGCCCCATGCGGCTATCTTCCCGCGCGCGCCGAGCGCGGCGATGCGCTGCTGCCAATCGTCGACCAGTCCGTCATACGCGCCACCGAACGCGCGGGCCAGCGCGGGCGTCTCTCCGGCGCGGCCGCTCGCCGGCGCCGAGGCAGGTGCGCGCGCGGCTCCGGCTTCCGCCCAGAGATACTGCCCGGCAAACACGTGGCGTACCCGCGTCGTCGTAAAGCCGGCCCGTTCGAAGGCCGTCGTCAGCGAGCCGGGACTGAAGTACGAGCAGTGCTCGTAGAAGACATCCCAGATCACACGGTTGCGCAGGATCCAGTTCACGCACGGCGTTTCGAAATACATCCGTGTGATGGGCATGCGGCGCAAACCATCCAGCAACTTCACCGGTTCGGGGATGTGCTCGATCACGTGCCTGCAGACAACCGCGTCCACCCTTTCGACGTGCGCATGTTCGTCGAAGAATCGCCGCTCGAAGCGCGCGCGTCCGTCGCAATCGGTCTCCGGTCCGACGTAGCTCGGGTCGAAGCCGGTCCCGCGTGCACCCGGCGCGGCGCGCAGCAGGGCGCGCAAGAACGATCCCTTGCCGCAGCCGATCTCCACGATCGCCGCGCCCGCGGGAAGATCGCGCGCGATCTCCAGTGCGAGCTTGTCCATGTGCGCCGCAAACGCGGGCGAGCAGTCCTGCGTGTTCTCGTAGCGTTCGCCGTACGCCATCTTCGCCTGGTCGAACGCGCTGTTGAAGACGAAACCGCACGCATCGCACGCCGCGAGTTCCAGGTCTCCCCGTGCGACAGCCCGCGCGGATGCCGCATCGTCCATCAGCAGATTCTGGTGGACGGGCACGCCTTTGCGGCGCAGAAAAGCGCGCTCGACAGCGCTGCCGCAGACGGGGCATCGCGTGTGCCGTATGTCCATCGGCGACCGATTCAGTCGCTTTTTGGGGCTTCCTCCCGCATCGCGAAATGGCTTCGCTCGCGCCGCGCGGAAGTGCCGGGGCGCAAATGCCGCACATCTTGCACGAGCCCCATCCGGATGCCGACATCGCCATCGGCATCATGGCGCACAACGAAGAGGGCAACATCGGCCATCTGCTCGACGGCGTGGTGCGGCAGAGCGTCGACGCGCGCATCCGCCGCGTGATCGTGATGGCCGACGGCTGCACCGACCGCACATGCGACATCGTGACCGAACACGCCGCCGCCGACCAGCGCATCGAACTTGTCGCACGGTCCGAGCGCCATGGCAAGGTCGATGCGATCAATCGCTTCATCAAGATGGTGGATCAGCCGCTCTGCATCGTCACCAGCGCGGATCTGGCGTTTCATCCGTCGATGGTCGAACGGCTTACGGCCCCGTTCGCCGATCCGCGCATCGGCGTCGTCGGGGCACGAGCGGTGCCCATCAACACCCCCGAGACGTTCGTCGGCTTTACCATCAATCTGATGTGGACGCTGCATCACGACGTGTCGCTCATCGAGCCGAAGATGGGCGAGATCTGCGCGTTCCGCAATGTCATCGACGGCCTCGACCCGATGACGTTGAACGACGAATCGGCCGTTCAACACGAGATCGCACTGCGCGGCTACCGCGCGGCGTACGCGCCCGAGGCGCTCTTCCAGAACTGCGGACCCGGCAATCTGCGAGACTTCGTCGAGCAGCGCACGCGCTGGATCGTCGCCAATCTTTCGGTCCAACGCGATTACAACATGTCCGTTCCGACGATGAAGTCGCGACACGTTCTGCCGGCGACGCTCAAGTACTTACGCCGCGATTGGCGCCGCGCGCACTGGTTCGCCGGGGCCGCGCTCGTCGAGCTGTATGCGCGCGTCCGCGCGCGCGCGGAGTTTGCGGCTATCGGCCGGCGCCATGGCAAGTTCCACGTGTGGAAACCGATCGCGACCACCAAGACGATCGCCGAGAAGAAGTTGTAGTCCCGGCTTGAGGCCGGGCTCATCCTATCGCGAAAGCGCCGCGCGCATCGCCTCCAGCGGCGCCGGCGTTCCCAGCCACCATTCGAACGACAGCGCGCCCTGGTGCAGCAGCATCGGCAGTCCGCAGCTGCGCGCTCTGCCGAGCCCGGGAGGCACGGGGAAGCGCTGCGCGCCGTAGTTGGCATCGAACACGAGGCTGCGTGGATCCACGAACTCGAGCACCGCATCCGGCACGACCGCGCTCGGCGGCAGCGTCGATACCACGAGATCGGCCGGCCGGCGCGGCGGCGCCCCGATGCCCAGCGCGGTCGCATCGTTGCGCGACCAGCACGCCACGTGCACGGCGCCCTCTTCCTTCAATTTGATGGCGATCGCGCGCGCCGCCGGGCCGCTGCCCAAGAGCAGCACGCTCGCGCCTTTGGCCTTCCATCCCCAAAGCTCCGCGAGGCCGCGCACGAGTCCCGCGCCGTCGGTGTTGTGGCCGGTCAGCCTGTCGCCGTCGCGGCGCACGGCGTTCACCGCGCCCGCCGCCTGCGCGTCGTCGGTGAGATCATCGAGCAGCTCGGCCACCCCATCCTTGAGCGGCGTCGTCACGTTGAATCCCGCGAACGCCCCGCGGCGTGCGCGCTCGACGAATTCTGGCAGCTCGTCGGCGCGCACCTCGATCGCTGCGTAGGTCGCATCGATGCCGGCCGAGACGAACGCGGCGTCGAACATGGCCGGCGATAGCGAATGCGCGACCGGATCGCCGATCACGGCGAAACGCGCCGTCAACGCGCGTGGATCTGGTGCCGCATGCGCGCGAGCAACGGCCGTTCCATCATGCGCATCAGCCGCGTCGTGAAGAACTCGCGCCCGCCGATCGGCTTGACGAGGATCGCGCGCATGCCGAGCAGCTTGCCGCCCAGCACGTCCGTGAATAGCTGGTCTCCGATCACTGCGCTGTTCGCGGCCGGCACCTGCAACGCCGCAAGCGCCCGTCGGAACGCGATCGGCACCGGCTTGAGCGCTCCCGCGACGATCGGCACACCCAAGCCGCGAGCCACGTCAGCCGCATGACCCGCGTAGTTGTTGGTCACCAAGCACACGCTCAAGCCGCCCGACAGCAGCCGTCCGACCCACGCGCTCACCGTGGGCGTCAGATCCGCCGTATGCCACGGCACGATCGTGTTGTCCAGGTCGAGCGCGACGCCGCGCACCCCCATGCCCTGCAGCATCTCGACCGTGATGTCTTCGACGCGCTCGGCCATCGCATCGGGAGTGAGCAGCCGCATCAAGCGTGTTTGTGGAACGGCTCGGCGCGCAGCCGGTGCACGGTTTCGATGAAACGCACCGTGCGCGACTGCGAATTCATCACGATCGAGTGCGTGCGCGCGCCCATGCCGAAGAAGCGCACCCCGCGGCATAGGTCGCCGTCGGTGATGCCGGTGGCGACGAACGTCACGTCATCGGTCTTCACCAGGTCGTCCATGGTCAGCACTTTCTCGACGTCGTCGAAGCCCATCTCTTTGGCCCGTCGCACCTCGTCCTCGTTGCGCGGCCTGAGCCTGCCCATGAAGCCGCCTCCCAAGCACCGCAAAGCGGCGGCGGCGAGCACGCCTTCGGGCGCGCCGCCGGTCCCCATCGCGACCTGGATGCCCGTGCCGTCGATCGCCGTCGCGATGGCGGCGTCGACGTCGCCGTCGGAGATGAGCTTGATCTTCGCGCCGGCAGCGCGCACTTCGTCGATCAGCTCTTTGTGGCGCGGGCGATCCAAGATGACGACTGTGACGTCGCCGATCGGCCGCTCGAGCGCGTTGGCCACGACTTTGAGGTTCTCGGCGACGGTCGCATCGATGTGGACGTACGCCGCGGCTTTGGGACCGACCGCGAGTTTGGCCATGTACGTATCGGGCGCGTTGAGCAGGCCGCCTTTGGCCGTCACGGCGAGCACCGCGATGGAGTTCGGCAAGCCGTTGGCGACCAGATTCGTGCCTTCAACGGGATCGACCGCGATGTCGACGTCGGTGCCGCCGCGTCCGACCATCTCGCCGATGTAGAGCATCGGCGCCTCGTCGCGCTCGCCTTCGCCGATCACGATCTTGCCGCGGATGTCCATCTCGTTGAGCGTCTCGCGCATGCGCTCGACGGCGGCTTGGTCTGCGCTGTCGCGCTCGCCGCGCCCCATCCACCGCGATGCCGCCAGCGCCGCCGCTTCGGTGACCTTGACGAAATCAAGCGTGTCCATGTCGGCTCTCCTAACTCTGGCGATCGGCCCAGCGCGCGACGCTGTCGTCGACGGTCTGCGCCGGTCCCTTCGCGGTGACCGAGAGCGTGCGGTTGGCGATCTCGTTGCCCGCCAGATCACGTTCGTCGGTCTGCCACGATCCCCGCGTGTACTTGTACTTGATCTGCGTTCCTTGCGTGAGCGACAGCGTCACCGTCCAGCGGTTGCCCGGCAGCGGCGACATGCGGATCGCGTTGGGCGTCCAGCTCAACGCGTCGGTGCTCATGTAGACGACGTCCGTCGAGGGCGTGTTCACCGGCACGAGCACGTCGACCGTGACCGTGACCTTCGGCAGCCGCGACGCCTCATCCGCGAACGGCGTGCTCGATGCCACGAGGTCGAAAGCGTCGTTCGTCCCCGGCGCCACGCGCAGCAGCACGTACGCGCCCTGCGGCAGCGCCGCGCCCTCGTCGGACGCACGCCCGACCAACCGGTAGATCGCGCCCGACGGCGCCACGCCGTAGCCGTTCTTCACCAACACGAAACGCGTCGCCACCTGAGCGTACAGCGTATCGATCTGCGTCACCATCCGGCCGCGCTCGAACACGACGATGGGCGCGCCGGCGCGCAGCGCGCTCAGGATGGTCGGTTTCCACGTTCCGCCCACGGCGCGCTCGCGCACGATCACGCCGGCGGCCAGCGGCAAGGACGTGCGCACCTGTCCGACCGCAAACGTCACGAAGGTGGCTCCTTGTTGCTCCGAGAGCCCCACGAAGGTCGCCTGGACGCCGTTCGGGATAGGCGTCGGGGAAGGCGTCGGCGGACTCGCCGGGGCCGTGACGATCAGGCTCCACGCGAGCGCAAACACCGCACCGGACATGTCCCGCCAATTTACCAAGCGCCCCTGAATCCCTGGGCTGCGCGGTGGCCGCAGCGGCTTGAGGTTAGGAGGCAGCGCGCGGCGCGGCGAAAGATGGATGCAGTGCAACACGCCGCTCGTCAGCCGGGAATCCGGGCCACGCGCACCACCGCTGGCCCCTTCTCTTTTATACCGACCGCCGCACGCTATGCCGCACTGGTCATCGCCGCCGCCGGCGCGAGCGCCGGATTCTTCGGCTGGTACGTCGCCGCATCGCACGCCCGCGCCGCGACCAGCGATTTCGCCCTGTTGGTCTTCCTGGTCGCCGGCGCGCTCGGCGCACTGCTGGTGTGGGCGCTGTATTCGAGCGTCGTCGGCGAGTGGGCGAGCGTCGACACCGACGTGATGCTGCAGGCGGATGCGGTCAGCTATCTGCCGTTCCTCGCGCTGTGGTTGTACGTGTTGCAAGTGCCGGGCACGGTCGGATCGGCGTCGTTCGTGCTGGCCCTTGTGGTGCTCTCCTCTATCGCGCTCAAAGTCGCGGCGCTCGCGTATTTCGTCGGTACCGTCAGGCTCGTCACCGGCGTCTTCGCGGCCACGCGCGTGCCCTTGATCATCATCGCCTCGGTGGCGGCGATCGTCATCGGCCAGCGCGCCGGCCACCACTGGTCGCCTCAGCATGGGCTCGCGCTCGACGTCTGGAGCCGCTGGGATGCGCAACACTATCTCGATATCGCGCAGTTCGGGTATCACGGCAAAGACATCGCGTTTTTCCCGCTCTATCCGCTGCTCATCCATCTGGTCGGCAAGCTGCTCGGCGATAACCTCATCGCCGGCCTGCTCATCTCCAACGTCGCGTTCCTGGTCGCGCTCGCCTATCTGTACGCGCTCACCAAAAAGGAGTTCGGCGACGATACCACCGCGTTCCACGCGATCTTCTATATCGCGATCTTCCCGACCGCCATCTTCTTCTCGGCGGTCTACACCGAGTCGCTCTTCTTGGCGCTCACCGTCGCGTCGGTCTACTATGCGCGCCGCGGCAACTTCATCACCAGCGGCCTCGTCGGCGCGCTCGCCGCGCTGACGCGCGTCGAGGGCGTGCTCGTCGCGCTGCCGCTGTTGTACGAGGTGTGGCGCGGCTGGCGCGAAGGACAAAGCACGGCGCTGTTCCGCGGCCTCATCGGCCTCGCGCTGGTGCCGACCGGCCTGCTGATATACATGGGATATCTGTACGCGTTGGTCGGCGATCCGATGGCGTTCCAGAAGATCCAGGTCGACTGGAACCGGCATCTGTCGTTTCCGTGGGTGAGCATCTTCAACACCATACGATTGATCGGCGCGCATCCGCTGGCGTCGCCTTCGACCGTCAACCACCTGATCGAGCTGGTCTTCACGCTTGCATTTCTCGTGCTGATGATCGTCTCGTTCCGGTTGCTGCGGCCCTCGTACTCGTGGTACTTCGCGGCCTCGCTGCTCGTGCCGATGTCGACCTCAAGCCTCATGAGCATGCCGCGCTTCGAGCTTGTGGTGTTTCCGGCGTTCATGCTGATGGCGCTGTGGGGGCGGCGGCCGATCGTCAACTCGGCCATCGTCTCGCTGTTCTTGCCGTTGCTCGGCTTGTTCACGGTGCTCTTCGCCGACTGGTACTGGCTCGCGTGAGCCTGGCAGGCCGGTTGACGGCGCGCCGCGGCGTGCGTCAGTTCGTCAAGTTCGCGATCGTAGGGCTTTCGGGGGCGGTCGTGAGCTTCATCGCCTTCCATATCTTGCTGCATTTCCACCTCGACCTGCGCCTCGCGTTCTCGATCGGCTTCATCTTGGGCGGGGTCAACAACTATTGGTGGAACCGGCTGTGGACGTTCCGCTCCAGCGGGCACATGGGCAAGGAGCTCGCGCAATTCCTGACCGTCTCGGCCATCGCGCTCGTCTTGGGCATCCTCATCACCGGCGAGCTCGACAAGCATCTCGGCGCGTTCGCGCTGCGCAACTCGCTCATCTGGCTCTGCGGCACCGTCGGCGGCATGGGCGTGAACTTCTTCTTCAATAAGTACTGGACGTTCCGCCACACGCATCGGCCGGCCGAACACCAAGCGTGAACCAGGCGCGCCTAACCGCTCTCGCACTCGCCGCGATCGTCGTGCTCGGCCTCTTGCTTCGCCTCTACCACATCCGCGACCCGATCCTCGACCACCCGGGCTGGCGCCAGGGCGATCAGGCGGCGATCGCCCGCAATTTCGCCCAGCTGCGCAACGACATCTTGTACCCGCAGGTCGACTACGACGGCCCGCCGCCCAACTACGTCGAGCTCGAGCTGCAGATCGTGCCCTTTGCGGCGGCCCAGCTCTATCATGTCTTCGGAGTCCACCCGGCGATCGGCCGTCTTCTCGTCGTGCTCTTCAGCCTCGGCACGATCGTGCTTGTCTTCTTCCTCGGTGCCGAGCTTCGTTCGGCGCGCGCGGGGTTGCTGGCTGCGCTGTTGCTCGCCGTCGCGCCCGGAGCGGTCTACTACGGGCGCACGGTCACGCCCGACAGCGTCATGGTGTTCTTCATGACCGGCACGCTGCTGTTCTGGTGGCGCTGGTGCGAGCGCCGCGCGCCGGCTGATTTCGTGGCGGCGCTGGGTTTCGGCGCGTTGGCCTGGCTCGCCAAACCGCCGGCGCTGCTCATCCTCGCCCCGATCGTCGCCGTGCTGCTCGCGCGGCGCGGATGGCGCGCGCTGGCCGATTGGTCGCCCTATGTCTTCGTCGCGGCGACCGCACTGCCGTTCGTCCTGTACTTCCGCCACGTCAGCTCGATCGCCGAGTGGCATTGGTTCAGCGGCATCACGCAAAAGCACGTGTTGCCGGCGCTGCGCGCGGAGCTAACTAGCCCGGGTGCCTTCCTCGCCGGGTTGCGCTCGGCCCTCGATCTCGTGCACATGCTTTCGACCACGATCTTGGGTCCGGTTCTATTCACGCTGATGCTCCTCGGCGCGCTTGTGCTCGCCGTCGTGCCCGCATCGCTCGATCGCCCGCGCGTTTGGCTGTTCGTCTCCTGGGCAGCCGTGCTCGCGCTCTACGCCTTCGTCGTGGTCAACGTCGAGCGCGTCGACTATTACCTCTTGCCGTGGCTTCCGCTGGCCGTTCTCCTGGCCGGGCTTGGGCTCGACGTGCTGCTCGAGCGCGCAGGCGTCGAAGCGCCCTCAGCGTGGAGCTGCGCCGCGATCGCTGCGGTGGTCGCGATCGCGACCTATGCGGGCATGCTGGAGATCCATCCATACTACACGTGGAGCCGTCAGGTCTATGCGTCGGCGACCGCGCTCGACAAGACGCTCGCGCCCGGAAGCATCATCGTCATGGGGCACTACGGCCCGGACGTGCTCTATCTCATCAACCGCAAGGGCTGGGAGGAAGATCCGCTGCTGTGGACGCCGTTCGACATGGAGAGTGCGGTGCGCAAGGGCGCGCGCTACTTCGTCGCGGTCGAGCCGGGCAGGGTCAAGGCCAACCCCGCGCTGTACTCATACCTGCAGCGCTTCGAGCAGGTGCCGACGACCACCGCATGGCCGGTATACGATATGACTAGATCCAAGTGAGGTAGCGTGATGGAGAAGCGGCTCGAGGATGAGCGCGAGATGGGCTCGGAGCGCGATTGCGCCAATGAGGTGTGCGGCTGCGAGCTGGATCCGAATTCGACCGCGCAGTATTGCTCCGACTACTGCGCCGGCGAGGGCGCCGGGCGTGGCGAAGGGCCATGCCAATGCGGCCACGTCGGCTGCGCCTGACCACGCCGTGTTCTCTGTGTTTATCGCCGCTACGCTCGCGGCGACAAGCCCTTTTCTACCGCCGCCGTGGCATGCGACGAGCTCTACGGACCCTGCCGAGTATGCGCGATACGAGAGAACGGAGCCGGACGGCACGACGAGCATTGTGATCGCAGCTCGCCTCCACTGCACTGAATGCCAGCCCGCTGTGACCGCCAGTTTTGTCGTCAACCATCTCGCCGCCTATCCGGGTGTGATTGCGAAGGTCGACGAGAGCACGATGTGCGGACAGAAAGCCAAGCGCTTGCTCGCGACGGGGATCGCCCGGCCGGACATGCCCTACAGGCGGAACTCCGTCGTGTACTTCTTCCGCCAGGGCGAGATGCTGTATAACTTCAGCTACACATTCACGTCGCCAGCGCCTCTCGCCAGCGCCGAAGCCGCTCTCAGCGCACTTTGCCCCACGTACTGATCGCTCAGGGAATAGGCAGTAAGCCGGGCACTTCTTCGGTCGATTGGATGCGCGTCGCGCCGGGTTCGCCCGCTTCGATTTGCGCGCGATAGGCGATGAGCCGCTGGGTCACGCGATGATCCTCGTCCTCGAGGTCCGCTGACAGCGCGATCGCCTTGCGCAGATGCGTGACGTCATAATCCGTGTTGAAATCGTGCAGCTGCAGCTCGATGTTCTTGTTGGCCAGCGCATTGGCTTTGAGGAGCTCGCGGATCGCGTCGCTTGAGGCCTTGTACGTCGGGAAGTTCGCGACGACGATGTCGCGTCTGATGCGCGCCTGGTCGATCGCCGACGCGAGGTCCAACGCCGACGCATCCTTTGGCGCGTACTTGAGCGCCTTTTGGATCTCGATATTGGCTTCGTCGATGTCGCCGGCGTCGATGTCGGCCTTCGCGTGCAGATAGGCGACCTTGGCCAGGCCCGTGCGCGCGTGCTCGTCGTTGGGGGCCAGCGCAAGCGCGAGTGTGTATTCCTTTTCAGCCTCGACGATATTGTCGGTCTGCAATGCCGCGTCTGCTTGCGCGTTGCGCAGGTCCACGATGCGGTCCTTGAGCGACGCGCTGCAGCCGCCGAGCGCGAGCGCACAGCTCGCAAGGGCGACGCAGATCGCCGCCGCGGCCTTAGAGGTGGATATGGGCATTGTTCACCCATTTCGCCGCGAGCGCGATGATGTCCGCTGCCGGGACGAGCAGCAGCTGCGCGACCAGCGTGCCGATCAACGCGGTGAGCACCAGATACAGGATCATCGCTTTGATGTCCGACTCGGGTCGCATCTGATGCGCGGCTTGGTCGGTGAGCAGGGCCGATGTCGGGTCGACGATGTAGGTCAACGTGAGCGTGGAGATGCCTGTGATGAGACCCGACAAGGACGCAGCCGTCAATCGGTAGTCCGGTTCGAGCACGCCGGCGTAGTAGGCGGCCAGCGGTCCGGCCACCCAGAACGCCATGACGACGATATTCCAGACCAAGAAGCCTTTTGGCAGGTTCCGTGGACTGTAGCGCAACATCGAAAGCGTGGGCAGTTCGAAGTCGCGCAGCACCGACATCAGGACGCTCGGGCGCGCGAGTTGAAAGAGCGCGTGCAGCAGCGAGCCGCGCCGCTCGAATGACGCGATGCCGCGCGCCAGCGTGCGTGCCGCCCACGGTACGAGCGCGCCGCCGATGACGATGCCGATCGTGGCGGCACCCATCACCCAGCGCATGTCGTGGTCGAACTGGCCCGGATCGTGCAGCGCGCCGGCTTTGTCGGCGAGGCTGCCGATCAGCGGCAGATAGAACAGATTCAAGAAGCGGCCCGTCGTGCCGAACAGGTTGAACAGCGTGAGGCCGGTGGCCACGCGCTTGGTGCGCACGCCGGCGAGCCGCGCCGCGTTGGTGCCCATCTGCAGCGCCGTCGCGAACATGTACAACAGCGCGGTGACGATGACGAAGACGCCAGGGTTCATGCCGACGGCTGTTCGTGCACGCTTACGCCGAGGCTTGGAGCAGCGGCGCGTCCTCGCCGAAGTGCTCGTCTACCGGGCCGACGGCCGTGAGGGCGACGCGCTCGGGCGAGAACAGCGTCGCGGCCAGCGCCTCGACCTGCTCTTTGGTGGCTGCGTCGATGCGTTCGATGATCTCCTGCGCGGGCACGTGGCGCCCGACGTTGAGCTCGGAGCGCCCGAGGCGCAGCATGCGCGTGCTCGTGCTCTCGAGGGAGAGCAGCAAGCCGCCCTTCACATGCTGTTTCGCGCGCGTCAGCTCGTCGTCGGTGACGCCGTGTTGCGCCATTCGCGACAGCTCCTCGCGCACGAGCGTGACCACTTCGCGCGCGTTCTTGGGCGACGTCGAGGCGGAGATCGTCATCAGGCCCGCGTTGCGATACGGGTTGTGCGACGAGTAGACGCTATACGCCAGGCCGCGTTTCTCGCGGATCTCGTGGAAGAGGCGCGAGGCCATGCCGCCGCCGAGGATCGTGTCGAGCAGGGTAAGCGGGTAGCGGCGATCGTCTTTGGCGCTCGTGCCCTCGACGCCGAACAGCAGGTAGACCTGCTCGCAATCCTTGCGCCGCACGACGCTGGCCGGCGTGAATTGCGGCTGCGGCGGATCTGCCGGCACCGTGTCGCCCTTCATCTCGCCGAACAAGTCTTGCGCAAGCGCCGTGATCGCCTCGTGATCGACGTTGCCCGCTGCCGTGAGCACGACCGAGCCCGGCGTGTAGCGCTCGCGCATATACGACCGGATCGCCTCTTGGGTCACCGCCGTCACCGTCTCTTCGTAGCCGATGGTCGGCTCTCCGAGCGGACTGCCCGCCCACACCGACCTGATGAACAGATCGTGGGCCACTTCCTCGGGCGAGTCGTCGTACATGCGGATCTCTTCGAGGATCACTTGCTGCTCTTTGCGCAGCTCCATCGGATCGAACGCCGAGTTGAGGAACATGTCGCCGAGCAGCTCGAGCGTGACGTCGACCGATGAATCGACGACGCGCGCATGATAGCAGGTCGTCTCTTTGTCCGTGAACGCATTCAGGTTACCGCCGACCGAGTCCATGAACTCGGCGATGTCGCGCGCGGACCGCGAACGCGTGCCCTTGAAGAGCATGTGCTCGATGCAATGGCTGATGCCGCGCAGCGGCGCCGCCTCATGCGATGAGCCGACCCCGACCCAGAGGCCGAGGCTCGCGCTGCGCACCAGCGGCATGTGCTCGGTGATCACGCGCACGCCGTTGCGCAGCATGGTCATGGCGTAGTGGGGCTCGGCGCTCATCGTGGATCTTCCTCTAAGAAACTCGGTGCCCAATACATGGTTCCCAACATCTGCCGGCGCGTGAGGGCCGTCTGCGTCTGCGCGCGTGTGACGGCCGCCGAGAACACGGTGCGCGACGTCGGCACCGCGTAGTCACCTGACACCGGCGCGGACGGCTGCACCCGCAGCGGCGTGACGGCCCACACGTCCACCTCTGCGATGTCCGGCCGCGCGTCAAAGGCGCGGTCGATCATCCCGCCGACATCGGCCATGAACTGGTCGCGGTCGACATGCGCATGCAGCTTCACTCCGGAGAGCATAAGCCCGACGAACGCCGCATCGCCGATGCGCAGCACGCGCACCTTCAGCAACGGTTCGGGATATGACGCGTCCAGGAGAGCGGCGCCGATGCGTTCGGCGAGCGCCGGGTCGTTCCCCTCAACCCGCTCGCGCGCGATCGACCGCAGCTCTTGCGCGGATGCCCCGCGTCGCGCCGGCGCTCCGACGATGCGCCGTATCAGCGCACTGCCGCTGTCGCGCTCGATGCGGTAGCGCGGCAGCGCGTAGAGGTCCGCTACGCCGGCGCCCGCGAGCGGCCCCGGTTGCGTTGTGAGCGCGTTGCGAAACCCAAAGCCTCGGACAAGCCGCTCGATGCGCGCGTCGTAGCGGCCGGAGGGATACGCGAAACTGTCCACCGGCGTGCCTGACCAGGCCGCAAGGCTGGCGCGCGATCCGCCGATCTCCCGCCTCGCCTGCGCATCGTCGCGCGTGGTCAGATCGACATGGTTGACCGTGTGCGCGCCGATCTGCAGCCCCTCGTCCGCGAGCGCCTTCAGCTGCGCTTTGGTCACGTGCCCGGTCGCGCCGACAAGCCCGGAACTGATGTACAGCGTCGCCGTGTCCACGTCGCCGGTCAGCGCGCGCGCCGCGCCCACGTCGTCGACGTAGCCGTCGTCGAAGGTGATCGCGATCTCGCAGCCGCGCAGCGCGTGCGCCTGCACGTCGGCGACGATCGTGTCGACGGTGACCGTCTCGCAGCCGTTCGTGCGCAAGAAGTTCAATTGCTTCGTGAATTGGGCCGGCGTGACGGTCAGCGCCTTTGCGTACGGGCCCGGCAAGACGCGATCGGAAACGTGATGGTACATGAGGATCGCCGCCACCGGCGGAGATCCGTGGGCCAAGTCGCTTGGAGCGGTCGAGTTTACTCGACCGACGGATATCAGCGCGAGTGCGCTCGCGAGCAAGGGCTTAATACGATCGGGCAAAATACGCTTTGACGTGCGCCGGCTGGCCGCAGTACGCGCACGCCGATCCGGGTTGCGCCGGCCCCGCGATCACGCGGCTGACCGCGCTCGTCTCGCCCTTGATGTCGAGCTCGCACTCCGGCCGCTCGCACCACGGCGCCAGCACGAAGCCGTCTTGGCGCTTGAGCGCCTCGACGAACGCGGCGCGCTCGGTGACCTCGATCGTATGCGCGTCGCGCCACGCGCGCGCGCGCTCGAGCATCGCTTGGCGGATCTCTTCCAGGATCGCGGGCACGCGCGCCGCGATCTCGGGCAGCGCCACGACGGTCTTGCCCGGCATGTCGCGGCGCACGACCGTCACGCTGTTCTGCGCGACGTCGCGCGGCCCGATCTCGACGCGCAGCGGCACGCCGCGCATCTCCCATTCGCTGAATTTCCACCCGGGGCTTTGATCGCGGTCGTCGAGCAGGACGCGCGCGTGCTGCGCGATCTCGTCGCGGACCACCCGCGCGACCGGCATGACCGTCTCATCGCCGGTCTTCACGATCGGCACGATGACGACTTGGTGCGGCGCGACCGCTGGCGGCAAGATAAGGCCGCGGTCATCCCCGTGGGCCATGATGAGACCGCCGATGATGCGCCACGACACGCCCCACGAGGTCGTATACGCGTGTTTCACCTTTTCGTCGACGTCGGTGAACGTGATGTCGTACGCCTTTGAGAAATTCTGGCCGAATTCGTGCGACGTGCCGGCTTGGAGGGCTTTGCCGTCGGGCATCAGCGCTTCGATCGCGTACGTGGCCGCCGCGCCGGCGAATTTTTCGCTTTCGCTCTTGCGGCCCTTGATGACCGGCAGCGCGAGCACGTCCTCCGCGACCTCGCGATAGATCTCAAGCATGCGCTGCACTTCTTGCGCGGCTTCCGCCTCGGTCGCGTGGACGGTGTGGCCTTCCTGCCATAAGAACTCGAGGGTGCGCAAGAACGGGCGCGTCGCCTTTTCCCAGCGCATCACGTTGCACCACTGGTTGATGAGCACGGGCAGATCGCGATGCGACTGGATCCAGCGCGAGTACATCGTGCCGATGATCGCCTCGGACGTGGGCCGGATCGCGAGGCGCTCCGTGAGCACTTCGCCGCCGCCCTGGGTCACCCACGCGACTTCAGGCGCGAACCCTTCGACGTGCTCGGCTTCTTTGACGAGCAGACTTTCGGGGATCAGCAGCGGGAAATATGCGTTGGAATGGCCGGTCGCTTTGAAACGGCGGTCGAGCTCACCTTGGATGAGCTCCCAGATGGCATATCCGTACGGCCGCAGCGCGATGCAGCCGCGCACGGGCGTATAATCCACGAGCTGCGCGCGCAGGCAGACCTGCGTATACCATTCGGAGAGATCGTCCGCCTTGGGCGGAATGCTCTTGACTTGCTTTTTCTCTTGCATTACCTGACGTTTCGGCGGCCGAGTCGTCGGGTCGGCCTGGGCGAGGGCTCTGAAGAGCCGCGCTTCCGTTGGTCCGAAGAAGCGCGGCGAATGAGGGAGCGACTTGTCCGGAGCCGGCAGGCGACGGACCGAAGCCCCCGAGCAAGGCCGACCCGACGACTCGGCCGCCGCGAACGATACGCGAACTGGTCAGAGATACTGGGGATAGCGTTCCGCGATGACCTTCTCTATCTCTTCCCGCAGGCCGTCGAGCAGTTTGCCCTCGGGCAGCGAGCGGACCATGACGCCGTCGCGGTAGAGCAGGCCCATCCCCTTGCCGCCGGCGATGCCGACATCGGCCATGCTCGCCTCGCCCGGCCCATTGACGGCGCAACCCATGACGGCGACTTTCACAGGAGCTTTGTACTCGGCCGTGATCTTTTCGACCGCGTCCGCGAGGCGCAAGATGTCGACCTGCACGCGCCCGCACGACGGACATGCCGTGATTTCGACGCCGCGTTCGCGCAGCCCGAGCGACTTGAGGATCTCCCAGCATACGGGCACTTCTTCGACCGGGTCGGCGGCCAGCGAGACGCGTATCGTATCGCCGATGCCTTCGGCGAGCAGCATGCCGAGCCCGACGCTGCTCTTCACCGTGCCGGTGCGCGTCGTGCCGGCCTCGGTGATGCCGAGATGGAACGGATAGTCGACGTGCTTGGCCATCTCGCGATACGCCGCCACGGTGACGCGCACGTCATGCGCCTTGAGCGACACGACGATGTCGCGGAAATCGAGCTCTTCGAGAATGCGGATATGGCGCAGCGCGGATTCGACCATGCCCGCCGGCGTGCGACCGTAGCGCTCGATTATGTCGGGCGCGAGCGAGCCCAGATTCACGCCGATGCGGATCGGCATCACGCGAGCCTTGGCCGCGCCGACCACCTCGCGCACCTTTTGCGGGTCGCGGATGTTGCCTGGATTGAGGCGCAGTTTGTCCCAGCCTGCTTCGATGGCCGCGAGCGCATAGCGGTGGTCGAAGTGGATGTCGGCCACGAGCGGCACGTTCGCGCCTTCCTTTATCTTCTTACATGCAGCGGCCGCCTTCGCATCCGGCACCGAGATGCGCACGATCTCGCAGCCGGCCGCGGCGAGCTGCTCGACTTGGTCGAGCGTCGCGGCCCAATCATCGGTCTTGGTGGTCGTCATCGACTGCACCGAGACCGGGGCGTCGCCGCCGATGACGACGTTCCCGACCTTGACCGCCCGCGTCTTGCGCCGCGGCGGCAGCGGCGGCGGAGCTGGCACCCGCGGCGCGACGCCCGACCAATCCGGCACGGGCGGCAGCGCGGTTTCTGACGAGGCGATATCCGGCTTCACAGACCGCCTCGTCCGCTCACCCACATCGCGATGTCGTGATAGGTGACGAATAGCACGAGCACCATCAACAGCGCGAAACCCGTGAGGTGGACCAGACCTTCTTTTTCAGGATCGACCGGCCGGCCGCGCACGAGCTCGACGAACAAGAACACCAGCCGGCCACCGTCGAGCGCCGGGATCGGCAGCAAGTTGAAGAATCCGAGCAGCGCAGAGATCTTGCCGACCAGATCGAGCGCCTCCATCACCCCCAACTGCGACGCCTGGGTGAAGACCCGATAGATGCCGACCGGTCCAGACAGACCGGAGATGTCATGCTGCGCGAACATCTGGCCGATCCCGACCGCGTTGAGCCAGATGAAAGCCGCGGTGCTGGTAAAGCCCCATCCGATCGCTGCTCCGAGCGATCGATGTTCGAAAAGCTGACGAGGGACGAAGCCGAGCGCGCCGACGACGTGTCCGCCAAGGGTCTTCTTCTCGGTGTGGATGTCGACGTGTTTGACCGCGCCGTCGCGCAAGATGCCGACGGCCAGCGTCTGGTCCGGGTGCGCGTGGATGTACGCGATGAGCTCGTTTGCGCTGGTGAACGCCTGCCCGTTGACCGTCTCGATCTGATCGCCGGACTGCAAGCCGGCTTGCGCCGCCGGCGAGTTGGCTTCGACGCTGTCGACGATATTGGTCGGTCCCAGCGGGATGCCGACGGACCACGCGATACCCGCCGCGATGCCGACTGCGAGCAAGAGATTGAACAGCGGACCAGCGACGATGATGATGAAGCGCTGCCACAGCGGATGATGCTGAAAATTGCCCGGATCGGCGCTGCCGTCGTCGGCCTGATCCTCGCCTACCATCTGGCAATAGCCGCCCAGCGGCAGCGCGTTGATGCGATAGGTGGTCTCGCCGCGCGTCCATTTGACGATCGTCGGGCCGAAGCCGACCGCGAAGTTGCTCACGCGTACGCCGAAACGCTTGGCGAAGATGAAGTGGCCGAACTCGTGGAAGATGATGAGGACGCCCAGCACGAGCAGGAACAAAGCCACCTGGCCGAGCGTCGCGAGACTGGGGAACGAGATGAGGGCGATGATGGGGTCTATCCTTTATATATGGAGCGAATTCATTCGACCGACATTCTCGCGCGTGATTTCGCGCGCCCACGCGTCGGCGGCGCGTATGCCTTCGAGGGTGGCCGGCCCGCCTGCGTGCGCGTCCAACGCGCGTCCGACGAGCGCGCTGATATCGGTGAACTTCATTTTCCCTTGCAAAAAGGCGCGTCCTGCCTCTTCATTCGCGGCCGAGAGAACTGCCGGGTACGTCCCCCCGGCTCGCAGTGCGCGGAAGCAGAGCGCGACGGCGGGAAAGCGACTTTCGTCCAATGGTTCAAACGTCAGACGCGCCGTCTCGCCGCCCAACCCGATGGCGGTGCGCGTCTTCGTCGCGTCCGCGCCGGGCAGCCGGCGCGGGTAGGCGAGCGCGTAGCCGATCGGGATGCGCATGTCGGGCGCGGCCAGCTGCGCTTTGACGCTGCCGTCGGTGAAGATGACGAATGCGTGCGCGACGCTTTGGCGGTGCACGACGATCTCGAGCTGATCGGCTGACAGACCGAAGAAACGGCTCGCCTCGATGATCTCCAGCCCCTTGTTCATCATGGTCGCCGAATCCAGCGTGTTCTTCGGACCCATGGCCCAGGTCGGGTGGGCGAGCGCCTGCTCGGGCGTCACGTCGCGCATGCGCTCGGCGCTATGCTCCCAGAACGGGCCGCCGCTCGCGGTCAGCACGACCTGGCGGACATCTTCGATGCGCTCGCCGGCCAGGCACTGGAATACCGCGCTGTGCTCCGAATCCACCGGCAGAATGACCGCGCCCGCTGCGCGCGCGCGCGCGAATAGCGGATCGCCTGCCGCCACCGCTAGTTCTTTGTTCGCCAACGCCACCGTGAGCCCGCGATCGACCGCAGCCAGGACGGCGTCCAACCCGGCCATGCCATCCGTCGCCGCAAGAACGCACTCGACATCGCCCTCGACCGCTTGCAAGAGGCCGCCCGCACCGTGGCCGATCGCTTGCGGTTCGTAGGTCAGCTCGGCGCGCAGCTGCGAGACCAGTTCAGGCGAGCCGATCGATAGCCGGGCCGGCCGGAAGCGGTTGGCCTGACGCGCCAGCTCCGCGACGTTGTCGCGCGCGGCCAACGCGGCCACGCTCAGCATGTCGCCATGCCGGCCGATGACCTCGAGCGCTTGCGATCCGATGGAACCGGTCGACCCGAGGACGCAGACGCGTCTCATCGCGTCAGGGGGTGACGCGGCCGAACCATAAGAGAATCGAATACCCGACCACGCCCGCCAAGAAGTACGAGTCGAACCGGTCGAGCACGCCGCCGTGGCCGACGATCAGTTGGCCCGAGTCCTTGACCTGGGCGTTGCGCTTGAGCGCGGACTCGACCAAGTCGCCGAGCTGCGCCGCCAGCGAAACGCTCGCCGCAAACGTGAGGCCGAGATACCACGGGGCACCGACCTGAGGCAACAGTCCTAAGAGCGTGCCGGCGACCGTCGGGATCACGAACGCCGCGATGGCGCCTTCCCACGTCTTGCCGGGCGAGATGCGCGGTGCGAGCGGCGTGCGTCCGAACTGCAGCCCGACCAGCATGCCGGAGATGTCGGTCAGCGCGACGATGATGATCAGCCACAGCGTGTACGCGGCGCCGGTATGCGCGGGATTGATGCCGCGAATGGCGATCAAGTAGGACGCGATCTTGCCCAGATACAGCGCTGCGATCACGGTCGTGCCCCAGCGCACCGCGAAACGGTCCACGCCGCCGGCTAGCGCCGCGATCATCGCGGCGATCACGACCACGACGACCATGCTCGGTTCGACGCGCAGGTTGAAGTACGTCTCGATGACGTAGGCGGCGACCGCCGGTATGGCCACCCACAGCGACGCCGCCGCGCCCGCGCGCTGCGTCAGCCGCGCGAACTCGACCACGCTCAACAGGCAGATGACGAGGATCAGCAGCCCGAACAGCGGCCGCGCGAAGACGCAGCCGATGCCGACCGCCGCCACGAGCAGGCCGATACCGATGCGTTTGAGCGACAGCTCTTGGCGCAGCCGCTGGCCGGCGTCCATATGATTGGCGACGGTGACGCTCACAGCCGGACGTAGTCCGCGTAGGTCAGGACGAGTTCGAGGCCGCCGCCATGTTCGGTCGCGCGGACCACGTGCAACTGCCCGGTCCCCGCGCTCGGATGCATAGGCGTCAGCACGCGCACGAACAGGTCGACACCGTGCAAACGGCGACGCGCGTGCTCGTACGACGCGTTGATAAGGTCCTCGTGAGCCGGCGCAAGCAGGACGCTCACACCTCCATGATCTCCTTCTCTTTGGTCTGGACGAGCGCGTCCACATCGGCCACGAATCGGTCGGTGAGCTTTTGCACGTGCTCGTTGCCGCGGCGGCCTTCGTCTTCGGTGATCTTGCCGTCGCGCTGCGCGTGCTGGATATGGTTGTGGCCGTCCTTGCGGACATTGCGCACCGCGACGCGGCCGTCCTCGGCCCGCTTGTGCACGAGCTTGACGAGCTCTTTGCGCCGCTCCTCGTTGAGCGGCGGCAGCACGAGGCGGATGATGCCGCCGTCGACGTTCGGCGTGATGCCGATGTCCGAGGACTCGATCGCCTTGCGGACGTCGCCCGTGATCGACTTATCGTGGGGCGAGACGACGATGCTGCGCGCATCCGGAATCGAGATCGTCGCGCAGTGCTTGAGCGGCATCTCCGTGCCGTAGGCGTTGACGACCACGTGGTCGAGCAGCGCGCTGTTCGCGCGCCCGGTGCGGATGGCGGCGAACTCACCACGCGTCGTCTCGACCGCCTTCTTCATGCGCTCCTCGAGATCTTTATACAACTGGGGCAGCATGCCCATCGTGTGCCCTCCCTACGAACGTGCCGATCGGCTCGCCCCAGATGACGCGCCTGATGTTGCCTTCGCGCATGAGCTCGAAGACCACGATCGGCAGGCCATTGTCCATGCACAGCGTCAGCGCGGTGTTGTCGAGCACTTCAAGCCCGCGCTGCAGGACCTCGAGATAGTCGAGCGTGGTGAAGCGCGCGGCGGTCGCATCTTTTTTCGGATCGGCGCTGTACACGCCGTCGACCTGCGTGGCCTTGAGGATCGCCTCCGCGCCGATCTCGATGGCGCGCAGCGCGGCGGTCGTGTCGGTGGTGAAATACGGATTGCCGGTGCCCGCGGCGAAGATGACGACGCGCCCCTTTTCCAGATGGCGGATGGCACGCCGGCGGATGTACGGCTCGGCGACCTGGTGCATCGAAATAGCGGTTTGGACGCGCGTCGCGACGCCGATGTTCTCGAGCGCGTCTTGGAGCGCCAGCGCGTTGATGACGGTGGCGAGCATGCCCATGTAGTCTGCCGTCGCGCGGTCCATGTTCTCGTGCGACGCCGTCTTGCCGCGCCAGATGTTGCCGCCGCCGACCACGCAGGCCATCTGCACGCCGTTGCTGGCCACGTCTTTGATCTCGTGCGCGATCCGATACACGGCATCCGTGTCGATCGGCTCGCCACGCCCGCCGCCCGCGAACGCTTCGCCGCTGAGTTTGAGCAGGACGCGTTTGTACGCCGGCTGTGCGCCGGCGCGGACGGCGCTCATGTCAAGACTCGCCGATGTCGAACCGGGCGAACCTGCGGATCTTGATGTTCTCCCCGAGGACGCCGACGGCGCCGGCCACAAGGTCGGCGATCGTGCGGCTCTCGTCGCGCACGAACGGCTGCTCGAGCAGCACGTGTTCCTCGTAGTACTTGTCGATCTTGCCGTCGTGCTCGATCTCGAGCTTGGCTTTCTCCGCCGCCGGGATGTCGTCGCGCGAGATGAACCGCGGCCGCGAGGCGCAGATGTGCAGCGCCAGATCGTGGGCCAGCTTTTGGAAAACCTCGTTCTTGGCGACGAAATCGGTCTCGCAGGCCAACTCGACCAGCACGCCCATCTTGCCGCCTTGATGGACGTAGTGCCCGATGAACCCTTCGCGCACCTCGCGATCGCCCTTCTTGGCCGCGACTTGCTGGCCGCGCTCCGCGAGCAGCTTGCGCGCCCGTTCTCTGTCGCCTGAGGCCTCGACAAGCGCGCGCCGGCAATCCATCACCGGGGCGTTGGTCGCCTCGCGCAGTGCCTTGACGTCAGCCGCGCTCGGCACGTATTTCTCAGTCATTTCCACGTGTCCCGTTTCCTCGTATCATTGACGTTCCCTCTCACGCGTGCGGCCGCGCCGAGTCGCGCGCAAAGGGACGCGCTGCGAACCCAGTTCGTGTTCGCGCGTTCGTAGGGGCTCGAGCTTCTATGTGGCTGCAGGCGTCGCTTCGGTCGTGGGCGCCGTCGCTTGCGGCGCCGGCGCAGCGCTTTCCGGCACCGCCTGCGGTGCGGTCGACGGTTCGGCGCCGGCCGGAGGCGCTGCGGCAGCGGCCGCATCGGGTGTCGAGCCCATGTAGTCCGCCGATTCGGCTTCGGTCTTTCCCTCGATGATCGCGTCGGCGATCTTGCTGCTCATCAGCTTGACCGCGCGGATCGCATCGTCGTTGCCGGGAATCGCGTAATCGATCTCGTCGGGGTCGCAATTCGTATCGATGACCGCGATGATCGGGATCTTCAGCTTGCGCGCCTCGAGCACCGCGATTCGCTCCTTGCGGGGATCGACGATGAACACGGCGTCCGGCAGCTTGGGCATGTCTTTGATGCCGGCGAGAAAACGATCCAGCTTGCGCAGCTCGTCCTCGAGCAGGCCGACTTCTTTCTTGGTCAGCACTTCGAAGACGCCGGTGTCGCGCTGGCGCTCCAGTTCGCGCAGGCGCTGGATGCGCTTTTGGATCGTTTGGAAATTCGTCAGCGTGCCGCCCAGCCAGCGCTGGTTCACGTAGAACATGCCGGCGCGCTCGGCCTCTTCTTTGACCGCCTCTTGCGCCTGCTTCTTGGTGCCGACGAACAAGAAGACTTTGCCTTGGCGGGCCATCTCTTTGACCACGCCGTACACCTCGCGCAGTTTGAGCACGGTCTTTTGCAGATCGATGATATAGATGCCGTTGCGCTCTTGGAAGATGTACTTGGCCATCTTCGGGTTCCAACGGCGCGTCTGGTGCCCGAAATGGACGCCCGCTTCGAGCAGTTGCTTCATGGAGATGATGGAAGACATGCGAAAACCTTTCCCTAAGCCGCCCTATGGAGCGGTCGAGTTTACTCGACCGTCCGTTTGACAGCCACAACAGTCGCTGGGCGACCGTTCACTAGGATCGGGGTGTGACCGGGAGGGCACACCTCCCACGACCGAAGGCCGCGGGCAAATGGCGCATTTCTGATCCTAAACTTGCGCTCTGGTATCTTACCATACGGGCATTGCGGGACGCAACGCCGAAGCCCGCTTTTTGTGATACTGCTGTCGATAACGCCGTGGAACAAGATACTGCTCGCTGTCGCCGTCCTGTCGGCGCAAGCGCTCGACATCAACGCGACGCAGCACATCCTCGCGCCGCCCTACAACGGACACGAAAACGAATTCATCGCGCATCCTTTCGTCCACCCCAACGGCTACGCCGAGCAGTGGGCGGCGACGCTCGGCTCTGACGGTCTGCAGTACCTCATCACGCATCGCTGGGCCGCGAATGCGCAATCGGCCCTGTGGTCGGCGCGCGCGGCCGCGCATCTCAACGCCGCGCTGCAGGTCCAGGCGCAGATGCGCGCCTTCGACGCGCAGCAAGCCTCAGCCGCGCAAGCGGCGCACGAGGACGTGCCGCTGCCCTGATCGTTCACGGGGGGCCGCTGCGCGCACGCGTGGAACTCCATGACGTATGCTGCTCGAGGCCTTCGGGTTGCAGCGCGACCCCTTTATCGACACCGCGGATCCCGCGTTCTACTATGAGACGATCGCGACGGCCAATAATCGGCGCCGCCTCTTCGAGTGTCTCGCCGGCGGCCGCGGCCTCGCCGTCGTGCTCGGTCCGGTGGGCGCGGGCAAGACGTCGCTCTTCAACGCGGTCACCGAGCGCTTGGTCGATGACCCGCGCTTTCTCGTCGGACTCATCTTGGACCCGACGTTCGCCGACGAATCGCAGCTCCTCGAGGCGGTCACCGCAGCGCTCGGCTTCCCTTCGTGTAGTCCCGCGCTCTTGCGCGCTGGTCCGCGTGACCTGCGCGAACATCTGAAGCATCAGCTCTTCGAAGCGACCGCAGCCGATGGCCGTCAAGCGATCTTGCTGATCGACGAGGCCCAGCTCTTGCCGGACGAGCTGCTCGAGAGCCTGCGCTCGCTGCTCAACTTCCAGCTCGACGAGCGCAAACTGCTCTCCATCGGACTCGCGGGGCAGGCCGAGATCGCGTCCGCGATCGTGCGCCGGCCGAACTTGAGCGATCGCGTCGCGGTGTGGCTCGACATCGCGCCGCTCACCGAGTCGGAGGCGGCGGGCCTCATCGATCATCGCCTGCGGCGCGCCGGTTTTGCGGGCGATCGCTCGCCGTTCGACAGCGTTGCGGTGCACGACATCTGGCGGCGCTCGGCCGGCGTGCCGCGCCGTCTCGGGGCGCTGGCGCGCGAAGCGATGGAGATCGCCGCTGAACGCGGCAGCCGCGACATCCGGCCGGGCGACGTCGCGGACGCGACGCGCCGCTTGCCGCCGTCGCAGCCCGCGACGAATGCGCCAGCCCCGCCAACGCCGGTGGGTTCGAACCGCCCGTGGTGGCAACGCTGGACCGCGGCGCGATGAGCGATACGCGGCGCATTCCCGCCGACATGCTCTTGCTCGAGCAGCGTCGGCGCGCGGCCGGCGCGGCTGCGCCGGCGCCGTTACCTGCCGCGGCCGAGGCTGACGAGCTGCTCGACGACGCGTTGATCAGCCAGACCACCAGCGCCTCCGACGAAGCGCCGCCCGCATTCGTGCTCTACCGGCCGCTCGGGCAAGTGAGCCTGGCGGCGCAGCACTGGAGCTCGACGGTCGACCACGAGGCGCTGCAAACCGCCATCGTGTGCTGTCCGATCGGCCCGCCGTCCGCACGGCCTTTCGAGCAAAGCCTCGTAGCGGTCGTGCCGCTGGCGCTGTCGGCGCCGCCCGAAGGCGTTCCGACATTGCACGTCACACTCAGCGCGGACGACGTCGCTGCTGTGGAGCAGGGCGTGCGCCGCACGTCCAGAGCGGCTGGCCTGCGCCTCGTGCGCGCGGCGGCATTGCCGACCGGCATCGCGGGCGCCGAGCCCGCCTCGACGGGACTGGCGGCGGCGGCGCTGTCGGCCTACCGCACGGCGGCGCTCATCCACGCGTGGAACGCCGCCTTGGGCGCGCCTGCCGCTGCCGATCTCGAACGCGAACGCGACGCTGCAGCGGTCAACCTGCTCTCGACGTTGCGCGGCTTGCTTGGAGAGACGTAGATCATGAAAAGCCCATTGCTGGTGACCGATTTCCTCAGACGCGGACGCACGGTGTTCCGCGACGCGACGGCGGTCGTGTGCGGCGCCGAGCGCTTCACGTATGGGCAGCTAGCCGAACGCATCGACCGGTTCTCGAACGCGCTGGTGCGCATGGGCGTCAACGGCGGCGATGTGGTCGCCTACATCTCGTTCAACTGTCACCGCCTGCTCGAGGGCTATTACGCGGTTCCGCAGATCGGCGCGATCCTGTTGCCGATCAACATCCGGCTGACGCCGCCGGACATCGCGTACATCCTCACCGATGCCGGCGCCTCGACCGTCGTGATCGACCGCCAGCTCGTCGGCCTGCTCGCGCCGATTCTGCCGTCGTTGCCGTCCGTCAAACACGTCGTCCTGATGGGTGGCGACCCCAAAGCCGACATGCCGGTGCGCGGCACCGATTACGAAGCGTTGATCGCAGGATCGCCGGCCGAATTCTCGCCGCCGCCGATCGATGAAGACGACGTCGCCGAGCTCTTCTATACGAGCGGCACGACCGCGCGTCCGAAGGGCGTGATGCTCACGCATCGCAATCTGGTGACGCACGCGTACTCCGCGATGGCGTGCGTCCACGTCTCAGACATGGACGTGATCCTCCACAGCATCCCGCTCTTCCATGTGAACGGTTGGGGCACGCCGCACACGCTCACGATGGTCGGCGGCCGGCACGTCATGGTCCCGCGCTTCGATCCCGAGCACGTGCTCGAAGTGATGGAGCGCGAACGCGTGACGAGGATGTTCATGGTGCCGACCATGGCGGTCGCGCTGATGAGCGCGCCGTCATGGCGCACGCGCGATCTGAGCGCGGTGACCCGGATCATGTTCGGCGGCGCCGCGACCCCGCCGGCGCTGCTCAGGGCGATGGACGAGCGCCTACCCGACGCGGTCGTGCACTGCGGCTACGGGCTCTCGGAGACGTCGCCGATATTGACGACCGCGTTGCCCGGCGCGTACCTGCATCTCGACAAGACCGCCTCTGTGCCGGTGCGCGCCACCGCGGGCGTGCCTTTGCCCGGGGTCGAGATCGAGATCCTCGACGAGAACGGCGCGCCGGTGCCGCATGACGGCGTCAGCGTCGGCGAGATCTGCGCGCGCGGCAACTCGGTCTTCGCCGGCTATTGGAAGCAGCCGGGGGAGACCGCGAACTCGATCGTCGACGGCTGGTTCCACACGGGCGACATGGGCTCCATCGACGACCGGGGGTACGTGTCGATCGTGGACCGCAAGAAAGACATCATCATCACCGGCGGCGAGAACGTCGCCTCGATCGAGATCGAAAAGGCGATCTACGATCATCCCGCGGTGCTCGAATGCGCGGTCATCGGCGTGCCTGATGAGAAGTGGGGCGAGGTGCCGGCCGCCATCATCGTGCTCAAGCCCGGCGCCAAGCTGGACGTGGCGGAACTGGTCGAGCACACGCGCTCGACGCTCGCGCATTTCAAAGTGCCCAAGCACGTGCGCTTCGTCGATTCGCTGCCCAAAGGCGGCACGGGCAAGATCCTCAAGCGCGAGCTGCGCGACGCGTTCTCGAAGGAGCCGGCCGCGACGTGATGTAGTCCCGGGCTCTTGAGCCCGGGCTGGAGGTAGTTCCTGTCGCTCGAACTTGTAAGCACGATCGCGTCGCTCGGAACCTTCGTCGTCATCGCCGCGACCGCGGTCACTGCGATCATCCAGCTGCGCCACATGCGCGGCGGCAATCAGATCTCCGCGCTCACCGAGTGTCGCGAGGTCATCGAATCGCCGGAGTTCTTCAAGGCGCGGCGCTTCATCCAAGAAGATCTGCCGGTCCTCCTCGAGCAGCCCGGAACGGCGGCGCGCTTCGAGCGCCGCGTCTTGGACGACGAGCTGCAGGCGATCAACTTCGTCGGCAATTTCTTCGAGAATCTCGGCGCGTTCGTCAAGCACGGCATCATCGACAGAGAGATCGCCTGTGATCTGTGGTCCGGCGTCGTGCTGACCGCCTGGAATTCGCTATTGCCCGTCACCACGATCAGACGCCGCGTCCTCCAGACGCAAGCGCTCATGGAGAATTTCGAATACCTCGCCGTGCTGTCCGAAGATTACATCGCGCGCAACCCGAACGGCATCTACCCGCGGGGTGTCCGGCGGATGCCGCTGGCGCCCGAGGAGTCCTTGCCGCGAGGTTAACGCGCGAGCTTGTCGCGTAAGAACTTCACCGGTAAGTAGGCGAGCAGCGCACCCGCGACCACGAGCCACGCCACGTGGTTCCACAGACCCCATGAGAGTTGCCCGTTGACCAACGCGCGGAACACGATGACGGCGTGGTACAGCGGCGTGCACCAGGCGATGACCTGCAACCAGTGCGGCACTTTGTCGAGCGGGAAAAAGATGCCGCCGATCATCACCATCGGTGTGGCGACCATCGAGAAATAGTAGAACAGATGTTCCTGCGTCTTCACCATCATCGCGACCGCGAACGCGGGCATCGCGAAGACGATGCCGGTGAGCGCGAGCAGCGGCAGGCTCAGCAGCGCCCACCACGAGTGCACCAATCCGAAGAGCGTGATGACCGCCAAGAAGATCCCGCCGTACAGCGTGGCGCGGAAGCCTTCCCAGATGTACTCGCCGGCGGCTATCTCGAGCGGATCGACCGGCGCGGTCACCATCGACTCGTACACGCCGTTGTGATGCAGCCGCTCGAACGCACCCCAGCATGCGTCGAACGTCGCCGCGTTGAGCGCGGCGAGCCCCAGCATCCCGGGCGCCATGAACTGCAGCAGCGAGCCTTTGGCGCCAAGTGTCAAGTACGCCCCGAGCCCGAAGCCGAGCGCGAGAAAATACGCCATCGGCTCGAAGATGTTGATGGCGATGCTCGATCCTGCATACTTCAGCCAAGCGCTGTAGTCGCGGCGGAACACGTTCCACGAATTGCGGTGGAACAGCGCGGCGAGCGGGTTCATTCCTCGAGCTCGCGCCCCGTGAGGTTCAAGAACACGTCTTCGAGTGTGGCCGGGCGCGCCACGTGGCGCACAGCCTCGACGCCGCGCTCGGCCAGACGGCGCAGCAGCACGCGATTGTCGTCGTTATAGAGGTAGGTGGTCTCGCCGTGGCGCTCGCGCCGGCGGATCAAACCGTCGAACGGACCGATCGTCTCCGGGTCGACACCGATGACCTCGAGCACGTCCGCCGCTGCGTAGCGCTCGACCAGCTCGCGCGGCGTGCCCGCCGCGAGGATCTTGCCTTCGTCCATGATGACCAGCCGGTCGCACAGCCGCGCCGCTTCTTCCATATAATGCGTGGTCAGGATGAGCGTGATGCCGCGCTCGCGCAGACCGAGCAGCAGGTGCCACATCAGCAGCCGCGCCTGCGGATCCAGCCCGGTCGTCGGTTCGTCGAGCACCATCATCTCTGGATCGTTCACCAGGCCGCGCGCGATCGCCAGCCGCCGCTTCATGCCGCCGGAGAGTTCGGCGATGCGCGCGCGCGCTTTGCTCTCCAGATTCATCGTGTGCAGCAACGAAGCGCACTTCGCGCGCGCGGCGGCGCCGCGGATGCCGAAGAACGCCGCATAGAGCAGCACGTTCTCTTCGACCGTCAGCTCGGGATCGAGCGCGCTTTCCTGGGTGACGACGCCGATGCGGCGCTTGATCGTCTGCGGGTGCGTGGCCGCGTCCATACCCAAGACGTCGAGCGTGCCGGACGACTTGGTCGTGCGGCAGTAGATCATCTTCATCGTGCTGGTCTTGCCGGCGCCGTTGACGCCCAAGAAGCCGAAGCACTCGCGCGGCGCGATGCGGAAGTCGATGCCGCGCACCGCTTCGAACGTCCCGTAGCGTTTTGTGAGATCGCGCGCCTCGACGGCTGCGGACTCAGGGTACGTCATAGCCCGCGACGCTTCTTCGCGCACCGCGCGCGAATCCTCGCACGAGCGGAGTCGGCCATACTGCAGGATTGGCCGCCGGGACGTACCAAGTCTACGCTCCCGATGGCCCATCATCTCTTCCGCTATCTGAAGCGCCCCAAACTTCCGCCGGCGTGTACATGTCGTGCGCCGCAGGCCGACGGCCGCACGCTCTGATGCCCTGCAGCGCCAACGTCCTCGCTCCCGCTTCGCCGGTCGAGCGAGCCCGCTACATCAGCGAACATCTCTCGCCGCATCTGTTCCGCAGCGTCGCCGGGCAAGCGGCTCCCGAAGCCGCCCAGATCGCATGGCGCATCACCCCTGAACCGTTTCCGCTCACGCCGGCCACCGTCTTTCGCCTCGAGACGCTCGGTTCGGACCTCCTCAAGTTCTATCGCGCCCTCAACAAGCTCTATTTCCAGAGCGTGCGCGGCACCGCGCCCGCCTTCGTGCGCGAGTATCTCGAGCTGGGCAAGCCGGAGCAGATCGTGCGCCTCCAGCGCCAAAACCGCTTCAAGCAGGACACGCCCTCCGTCATCCGGCCTGACGTCATCCTCACCGAAGGCGTGATCGACGACGGCATGATCGCCGCAGAGCTCGACGCCGTGCCGGGCGGCATGGGCTTCGTCGGCGCGATGGGCGAGACGTATTGCGAGCTCGGTTTTGACCAGGTCGGCGAGTTCGACGGCATCGTGCGCGGCTTCGCTTCGATGGCGCGCTCGCTCACCGGCAAGGAGCGCCCGGTCATCGCGATCGTGGTCTCCAAGGAGTCCGAAGACTATCGCGGCGAGATGATCTGGCTGGCGAGCGCGCTCGGCCGCGCGGGGCTCGCCGACGCGGTGACGGTCAAGCCCGAAGAGGTCGTGTTCACCGAAGAGGCGCTGGTGATCGACACGCCGTCGGGGCGGCGCACCGTGGACCTGTTGTATCGCTTCTTCGAGCTGTTCGACCTGCTCAACATCCCGAAGCAAGAGCTGTTCTTCTACGCGGCGCGTCACAAGCGCGTGGAGATCACGCCGCCGGCCAAGTCGTTCTTCGAAGAGAAGCTGACCTTCGCGCTGTTCCACCATACCACGCTCGAACCGCTATGGCGGGCTGACATCGGCGACGAGACGTACGACCGCATCGCCAAGATCTTCCCGCAGACCTGGATCCTCGATCCGCGGCCGATGCCGCCGCAAGCGGTCGTGCTCGGGTTGACCGCCGAGGGCCGTCCGGTGCACACGTGGACACAGCTCTATCACCTGTCGAAATCGGAGCGCGTGTACGTGGTCAAGCCGTCCGGCTTTTCCGAGCTGTCGTGGGGCAGCAAAGGCGTCTACGTCGGCGACGACCTGACGCGCGACGAATGGATGGCCGTGCTCGACGGCGGGCTCGCGGTGTTCGACAAGACGCCGCACATCTTGCAGCGCTTCCACAAGGGCCGGCGCGTGCAGATCCCCTACTTCGATCCGGCCGCCGGCGACGTCGTGACGATGGAAGGCCGCGTGCGCCTATGCCCCTATTATTTTGTCAACGGCGACGAGGCGAAGCTCAGCGGCGTCCTCGCCACGATCGTGCCGGCGGACAAGCGGCTGATCCACGGCATGTCCACCGCAGTGATGGCGCCATGCGCCATCTCAGACAACGGATACTGAGCGCCTTCCGCCCGCGAGCGCCCGCATGACGGCCAAGCCGGATCGCCAGGAACAAAGACGGCGCTCAGAGTCGCGCTGGCCCGCCTCGCTGGCGACGATCGCGGCGACGGTCCTCTACGTCATGTTGCCGCCGCACCTGACGCTTGGCCCGCGCTGGCTGATGCCGGCGCTTGTCGCGGCCTTGCTCCTGCCCCTGCTCGCGGTCGGCCCGTTTTTCGAAGGGC
>DATFYX010000063.1 GCA_035314825.1 Candidatus Eremiobacteraceae bacterium | reverse complement strand
TGCCAGCCGACCTGCTGACCCCCATCCATATAAGGCTCGACTTTGGAGACCTGGACGCGCCAGACCCCATTGAACACCCACTGGTTCATGCAGCCCGCGGTTGTGTCTCCGGTACTCGTGCCGGCGGCGAGCGTGCGCACTGCGGCCGCGACGAAAAGAACGACGACAGCCAGCGCGACGATCATCGGCGAAGAGGCGAAGCGACGCATCAGCAACCTCCTGGTGAGCCAGCAACGGGACTGTAACATCCCGTGAAATCAGTTTGGGCGGAACAGGGCTCGAACCTGTGACCCCCTCCTTGTAAGGGAGGTGCTCTACCAACTGAGCTATTCGCCCCTGTAACCGCTTGAAATCAAGGACGCCTTGAAAGGGATGCGTTCAATGATTTCTCCAGGGAAGCCAAAGGAGCAGCGTTGCCGCGGCAAGACTTATCCTGCTGGGAGCATTCTGGCCTGGCAATGCCCAGTCGGAGTGGTCAAGAACCGTCTCCCAGTACGCCCGTGCGGCTCTTAGGTCGCCCGCTTGATATTTTACACCGGCGAGGAAGAAATTCGAATCCTGAAGCGTTGGGTCTTTGTTCCAAGCGCTCTCAAGCTCGCGCATTGCCGTTGGGAAGTTCCCCGCGCCAGCGGCTGCTAGACCGTCGTGAATCAGCGGCGCAACACCAAGGTCCGTGTAAGTCACGCTCATATCGCTTCCGACGGAACCGCCGGCACCGAACTCGGCCGTAAAATAGGCCCGGTAAGCATCGCGAAATGAGCGCGTCTCCAGAAGCTTGTCGCCCTCGCAGTATCGTTCTTCGCCAAATCCAGCGCCTGCCGCCAGTTGGATGGCCTGGCGCCACTCGTTAGCCGCCTTCACAGTTTGGCCGAGCCGGTCATAATCGGCCCCTAAACGGAGCTGCTGTTCCACATTTGTTGGGAAGATAGAAAGTCCAGCTTCGTACTGCTTGATGGCAGCCGCGAAATCACCCTGATTGTCGATCGCTTTGGCCTTTTCGAAGAGTGGATAGCTCTTCGACCACAAGGCATTATTCCAGATGGCCTCGGTCGACATGCTGGGCTGGACCCCGCAAAACTCAGAAGGAGCCAAACCCGCGTTCGCTTCCGGCACACGGAAGGTCCCTAAAGCAAGTAGAGTGGCCGCCCCTAAAGTAGCGCCGACCAACGTCGACCCAGCATTCGCTCGTGACGAGCCTTCAATCCTCATTCCGAAGTTACGTATCTTCCTACTATCCCGTTCCGGCTTCGGAAGATTCGGTTCGTCAGCGAGCGTTGCCTTGGCGCTGGCATTACCCGTAAGGAGGAGTCATGGTTGTTCGAATCTACCTGACGCTCGCGTTGACAGCTATAGTTGCGAGCTCGCTTGGCTGTTCGGCCTCGAACCCTGGTGCTTCGTTAGAGAACGGTGCAGTGAAGCGTTCAATTTTCAAGCGCGACATCGGGTGAGTTGGCGAGATGCGGGCATGGCTTCTTCTTAGATCCTCCGGTTTGAACCTATGAGGCGCCCCCCGGACAGAGCGAGCAACCCCCGCGAGGGTGTCGTCCGTGCGGCATCCAATTGGCCGGACGTGCGCGCATACCGTTCGGGTGCTTGTTTTGCACTTATCGCGTGCCTGATGACATGCTCGACTGCGCGCGCCGCTGACGTCGACCCACTCGCCATCTTCGCCAAGCACACCGCGGCTGTCGGCTACTCGCTGTCAGACGGACGCGCGAAGCCGTATATGCTCGAGAGCGCTTCGATTGACCGGGATACGGGCAAGACCAATGTCAACCATCACGAGCAGGCTGGGGCATATTTCCGGAATACCTACACGCGCAACGGACGAAGCAGCGGCTGGGGCTTTGACGGCCACGGCTTTTGGATCCAGAACCGAAATGGCAACGTGCTCTACGAGCTCGGCCTTGGGCTCCAGTACGACATCGCGTGGGCGGTCATCGGCGCTGAAAGCTTCGGGCCTGAGCTTTCGCCCGAGATGATGAGCGCCACTGCGAACGACTACGTGGTGCGCATCCACCCGGCAAGCGCGATGCCGGCGGACGTCTACTTCAACAAGAGCACCTATCTCATCGACCGGGCAGTCGTCAACCCTGCCGGCGTTCCCGAGACCGTGGACTATGGCGATTACCGGCGCAACGGTCCGGTGATGGTTGCGATGACGGTGACCTCCGGCGAGACCGTCTCGAAGGTGACTAAATTCGAATGGGATGCACCGCTGCCGGCCGCAGATTTCGATGTGCCGGCGCGACGCTCGTATGCGAGCTTTCCGCCGACTGGCTCGAGTGCGGTTCCGTTCGACGATAAGCGGGATTCGATCGCGTTCGACGCGACCGTCAACGGCGTCAAGGGCCACTTCGTCCTGGACACCGGCGCGGACGGCGTCTACCTCACGCCGGCCTTCGCAGCCAAAGCGCATCTAACACCCTTAGACACAACTTCAGGAATCAGCGTCGGCGGCCAATTCGGGCTCGCGGCAACTCGCATCGAGCATTTCAAGATCGGCGACGTCGAGCTCTCGGATTTCTACGCGTGGATCGGTTCCAAGGGCGACGTTGACGGCTATGTCGGCTACGACGTTCTGGCCCAGGTCGTCTGCGATGTGGATTTCGACAAGAAACAGCTCACGCTCACGAATCCCGCGGTCTATGCGGGCGATCCCAAACGCGGCGCGCTGGTCGTGGCCCTCGACAATTTTACGCCTGAGATCCAAGCCCTCGTGAATACCAAGCGGCAAGTATTCATGACGCTCGACACCGGTGATGGATCGTCGATGACGTTCTTCCGGACGTTCGTCGACCAGAACCCAGGCATCGTGGCGCGCGGTGCCGAGGCCCGCTTCGTGGGCGCCGGCGGTGAGACGCAAAGCGGTTATATCGGCACGCTCGATGAGATCGACATCGGACCGTACAAGTTCTTCGGGCTCGAAGCGGACGTGCTGGGCGGGTTCAGCGGTCTTGCCACGTCGCGCCTGCGGCAAGGATTGATCGGCTATCAGATGCTGCGGCGTTTCGATCTGACGTTCGACTACGCCGAGAACAAAGTCTATCTGGGCCTTAGCAAATACGGAAACGAGACCAAGTTCTAACAGAAACCGCGCGGATGCGTTGCATCTGCGCGGTCTCACATGGTACCCCCAAGGGAATTCGAATCCCTGTCGCCGCCTTGAAAGGGCTCGGCGGCCTTATGGATAGGCTACTCCAACGTAATCCCACCCTATGCGGTAGGGTGGGGGATTTGCGGTGGCTCATAGACCGGAGCCCGGAGGATGCGAATGCCAGAATTCCGCAATTTTGTCGCAAGAGACCGTTGCGTGGTCAGATACACAGTCAAGTAGCTCGCTTATAGGGACTCGCGTCTCAAGGTCTGGGTATTTCGCATAGAAGGCGTCAATCGCTCCAACATACACGGCTGGCTTCTGCGCGAACTGGGGCTGAGTTGGTTGAGGAAGCATCGCGCCCTTGATAAGTGGCCGCATGGTATCGAGTGTCATTGACCGACCATCTTGAAAACCCGAATTATAGCCGACCAAGACGCCAACAACGAAGCGTTCTTTTTCCGTCGCTGTTAGTTGCTTCCAGTACGCACCGTTAATGTACAGCGTTTCAAGGGCCGAGGCAGGAGGTACCGATATCACAACCATTGCTCCAAATGCAGCAACAATGAGGATGGCAAACCTTCTGTTCATGGCTAATGTCTCCTCAACTAGTCAAGAGTCTACATCCGATTTCATCGCAGAAAATTGGAAGAAAGGTGAGCGTTCAATTGCTAACAGTGGCGGAAGAAAAATGCTTAGGCCGAAGCGTCTAAGAAAACGCTCCGGCCTTTTGTTTATAAGTTTTACCCCCAAGGGAATTCGAATCCCTGTCGCCGCCTTGAAAGGGCGGTGTCCTAGGCCTCTAGACGATGGGGGCGCGAGGCTCGGTCGAGTAAACTCGACCGCTCCATATGGGCCCGGCAGGACTTGAACCTGCGACCAACCGGTTATGAGCCGGCCGCTCTAACCACTGAGCTACAGGCCCAGACCGCCAAGCGCACCCCCATAGTATATAGAAGCGAGTCGTGACGCGTCAAGGCGCGAATATCGCTTTGCCCGGATAGACGGCCGCGCTCCCGAGCGCTTCTTCGATCGCCATAAGCCGGTTGTATTTCTCGACCCGGTCGCTGCGCGACAGCGAGCCCGTCTTGATCTGGCCCGCGTTGAGCGCGACCGCGATGTCGGCGATCGTCGTGTCGCCGGTCTCGCCCGAGCGGTGCGAGATGACCGTGCCGTAGCTCGCCCGCTGTGCCGTGTGCACGCAGTTGATCGTCTCGGTCAACGAGCCGATCTGATTGACTTTCACGAGTATCGCGTTTGCGACGTGCTCCTTGATGCCGCGCTTGAGGAACTTCACGTTGGTGACGAAGAGGTCGTCGCCGACCAGTTGGACGCGATCGCCCAGCGCTCTCGTCAACTCGCGCCAACCGGCCCAATCGTCCTCGCCCAAGCCATCCTCGATGCTGACGATCGGGAATGCTTTGCACAGCTTCTCGTAGAGCGCGACCATCTTCGAGGACGAGAGCGGCTTGGCGCCCTGTTCGGCCCGGTACGTGTCGCCTTCTTTGAACTCGCTCGCGGCTGGATCGAGCGCGATACTGACGTCTTTACCCGCCTTGTAGCCGGCTGCGGTAATCGCATCCACGATCAGGCCGAGCGCCTCGTCGATGTGGCGCAGCGGAGGCGCGTAGCCGCCCTCGTCGCCGACGAGCGTCTGGAGCTTCTTCTTGTGCAGCAGTTTGCCGAGCTCGTGGAACACCTCGGCGCCGTAGCGCACTGCTTCTGCGAACGTGGGCGCGCCGGCCGGCACGATCATGCATTCCTGGAATTGCAGCGCGCCTTGCGCGTGCTTGCCGCCGTTGATCACGTTCATCATCGGCACCGGCATGGTCATCGCTTGCACGCCGCCGAGATAACGGTATAAAGGCTGTTCGAGCGACGCCGCAGCCGCATGCGCGCACGCAAGAGAAACGCCGAGGATCGCGTTGGCACCCAGTTTGCTCTTGTTGGGCGTGCCATCCATGGCGAGCATGGCGCCGTCGATCGCCGCCTGGTCGAGTACGCTGCGGCCGCGCAAGCGCTCTGCGATCGTTTCGTTGACGTGTTTGACCGCTTTGAGCACGCCCTTCCCGCCGTACCGGCGCTTGTCGCCGTCGCGCAGTTCCACGGCCTCGTGCGTGCCGGTCGACGCACCTGAGGGCACCGATGCCTCGCCGACCGCTCCGTAGCTGGTCGTCACGCTCACCGCGATCGTCGGATTGCCGCGCGAGTCGAGGATCTCGCGAGCATGGATCTCCTCGATGAGCGGCGCGTTGATGTCCACGTCGCTCACTCCACGATCCAACGTGTCAGCGAGCGGCCGTACGAGCGCAGTTCGGCAGTGCGGAAGAACAGTTTGATCTCGCGCTTCGCGGCGCGCGGGCCATCCGAACCGTGCACCAGATTGCGCCCAACCGTCGCGCCGAAATCGCCGCGAATGGAACCGGGAGTCGCAGCAAGAGGATCGGTCGCGCCGATGGTGGCGCGGCACAGATCGATCGCCTTCGGACCTTCGACGACCATCGCCACGATCGGACAGCTCGTGATGTAGTCCACCAAGCTCTTGAAGAACGGCTTGCCGACGTGTTCCTTATAATGCGTCTTGGCGAGCGCATGCGAGACGCTGACGAACTTGAGCCCGACGATCTGCAAGCCGCGCCGTTCGAAGCGGCCGATGATCTCTCCGATCAGGCCGCGCTGCACGCCGTCAGGTTTGACGAGGATGAGGGTTCGTTCCACCAATTTCACTACTCCGTAGCCAAGCTTCTAGCAGATTCGGACGTTTGCCCCGGGCGGGGGGTTGTCCTAGCCTATGTACGAACGCTCATCGCCCATGGCACGCGAAATGGAAGGCGAATTTCAGCCGATCGACCCCGCAGGGCTCACCTCCGGGTTGGCGGGTTGCACGCATTTCCGACGCGTGCGCTATGAGGACTCGGTCGAATCGACCAACGCCATCGCGCTCTCGATGCTCGATGACGATCAGGCTTTCGGCACGACGGTCATCGCCGAGCTGCAGACGATCGGACGCGGACGAGCGGGCCGCATATGGGATTCGCCGCGCAGCGCCGGCCTGCTCATGTCGACCATCATCCCGATCGAGCTGGCGCATCAGGCGCTACCGGCGCTCGGGTATTGGGCGAGCCTATGCGCGGCTGACGCGGTGATCGAAGCATGCGGCGTGTGGCCTACGCTCAAGTGGCCCAACGATCTGATGCTAGGCGCCGCCAAGGTCGCGGGCCTGCTCGTCGAGGGCCGTACGCTTGGCCAGTTCACGCGCGCGGTGATCGGCCTCGGCATCAACGCCAACCGGCCTGCGCAGACACCACCCGACCTTGAAGGCGTGGCGGGCTGGCTTTCCGATGCGGCCGTCGGGCCGGTCGATCGAACAGCGCTCGCGCTTGCGGTGCTGCG
>DATFYX010000062.1 GCA_035314825.1 Candidatus Eremiobacteraceae bacterium | reverse complement strand
CCCGCGCACCCCGTTGGCGAGCACCGCGTTCGGAGTCCCGGCAGCCGATGTTCCCGGGCTGATCGTGATCGTATCGCCCAAGCTTCACGTGCGCGCTTCTTGCTGAGAGAGCGGGTCGTCGACGCGCTACGAGCCCTCATTGATCTGGATCAGAGCCGTTGCCGACGCGCTCGGCGCGGCCGTGGCCCGATGCGATATCGCAACGGCCGCGTGGTCTTGCATTTGAGGCTTCGGCGTAGCGACCACGGGTTTTCGACGTGCCGGGTTGTGCGCGATACGCACCTGGATCTCATCCGGCGTCGCGTCCGTACTGATGCCAAGCAGATCATAGAATGTGAGATTGGCGTCCGACATCCCGCTACGCCGTTGGCGGTCGGAAGCCGGTGCGCCTTTGCCAGGCGGGCACCCGATAAAGCGCCAAGTCGCGCTGCGTGCCAACCTTCCAGGACAAGGTGGTGGTCGTCGTCGGCGCGTCGGGAAGCATCGGCGCTGCCACCGCGCGCGCGTTCGCCGCGCGCGGTGCCGCCGTCGTGCTCGCCGCGTTGCCCGATACCCTGCTCGACTCGATCGAGCGCGAACTGCGCGAGCGCGGCGCGCGGGTCGCTGCCGTGCCGACCGACATCACCGTACGCGCCGACATCGACCGGCTCGTGGCTACGACGCTCGCGACCTTCGGGCGCATCGACGTGCTCGCTAACGTCGCCGGAATCGGTTCGGGACCGGCATTGTGCGAGCGAAGCGACGAACAGCTCCACGACGTCATCGCTATCAACCTGCTCGGGCCGGCTCGACTCATGCATGCCGTCCTGCCGGCGATGAAGGCCCAGGGCGGCGGAGCGATCGTCAACATCGGATCGATCGCCGGCGAAGTCGGGATCATGGGCATCTATTCGGCGTCGAAGTTCGGCCTGCGGGGTTTGAGCGATTCGGTGCGGCGCGAAGTGCATTCCGACAATGTCTCGGTGACGCTGATCGAGCCCGGCTTCGTGCGTTCGCCGATGAACCCGGCCCACGGCGATCGCCTGCCCGGTCCTGAGATCGTGGCAGACGCGATCGTCGACGCGGTCGCGCACCCGCGACGCGCGCGTATCGTTCCGTGGCCATACCGGCTGCCGGTGTTCCTGATCAAGACGTTCCCGTGGCTGACCGACCTTGTGTTCAGGGACCCGCGCATCCAGGAGCGGCTCAACCGAGACGCGCGCGCCCAAAACCGACAATGACGAGAGCCGTCGTCGTGACCGGCGCGTCAAGCGGCATCGGCCTCGCCACCGCCGAGCTACTGGCGCGCGAAGACTTCACCGTCTACGCGGGCGTGCGCAGCGGAGCCGATGCGGCCCGCCTCGGGGCTCTCCACCCGAGCATCAGGCCGCTGACCATCGACGTCACGGATCGCGCCTCTATCGATGCCGCCGCCGCTTCTGTGGCGGCGGGAGGCGAGGCGTTGCACGGGCTCGTCAACAACGCGGGCATCGCGGTTGCCGGTCCGCTCGAGTTTCTTCCTTTAGATGAGCTGCGCCGGCAGTTCGAGGTCAACGTGTTCGGCGCGATCGCGACGTCCCAAGCGTTCTTGCCGCAGCTGCGCGAGCACCACGGCCGCATCGTGTTCGTGGGCTCGGTGTCCGGCCGGATCGCGGTCCCCATGCTCGGCCCCTACGCCGGTTCGAAGTTCGCGCTGCGTGCGCTGACCGATGCGCTGCGGATGGAGCTCGCCCCGGCCGGCGTTTTCGTGGCATTGGTCGAGCCAGGCGACGTGAAGACGCCGATCTGGAAGAAAGGACAGGACTCGCGCGAGCAGGTCGCGCGCGCGTTGGGGCCGCAGGCGCTCGACCTCTACGGCGACGCTCTGCGACGGCTCTACCGGGGGACGCAAGCCGCCGAACGCAACGCGATGCCGGTCGAGCGCGTCACGGTGGCGATCTTGCACGCTCTGACGGCGCGCCGGCCGCGCACCAACTATCTGGTCGGCTCGAAGATGGCGAATCTGGTCGCGACGCTGCCGGCGCGCACGCGCGACCGTCTCGCCTTCAAAGTGCGCCACCTGCCCTAGGAGCCGAGCGATGGGAAGATCAGCTGCAGCGTGGACACGATCGTCAGGCCGGCGACGATGATGACCGTCGCCCATGAGACGATGTTCACCGCGAGATTGTTGGTATATCGGCCCATGAGCTGCTTGTTGTTGATCAGCAGCAGCATCAAGACGAGCACCAGCGGCAAGAGCGCGCCGTTGAGCACCTGCGACCAGAAGATGATGCCGAGCAGCGGGGCGTGCGGCATCAGCACGATGCCTGCGCCGACCGTGATGAGCGCCGCATAGAGACCGTAGAAGAACGGCGCCTCCGAAAACCGCTTCTCCACGCCTGACTCGAAGCCGAACGCTTCGCATACGTAATAGGCCGTGGACAGCGGCAGGATCGAGGCGGTGAAGATGCCGGCGTTGAGCAGCCCGATCGCGAACAGTAGCGATGCCCATTTGCTCGCCAGTGGCGTGAGGGCGAGCGCGAGCTTGTTGACGTCGTCCACCACGATCTGATGCCCTGGCGCGGCGTGCACGTTGTGCACGTAGATCGTCGCCGCGCTCGCGACCATGATGAAGAAGGCGATGAAATCCGTGAACAGCGCACCGGTCACGACGTCGACACGAGCGTAGCGCAGTTCCGAGGCCTTGACGCCCTTTTCGACGATCGCCGCTTGGATGTAGAACTGCATCCAGGGCGAGATGGTCGTGCCGATGATGGCGATCGCCATCAGCAGATACGCCTTGGTCGGGGTGAAGTGCGGCCAGACGAACTGGGTGAGCGCTTCATGCCAGTCCGGCCGGACGATGAAACAGCTGACGACATACGTCAGATAGATGAAGCAGAAGAAAAAGAACACCTTCTCGACCGCGCTGTAGTTGCCGCGCGTGACGACGGCGAAGACGAAGATCGCGACCAGCGGCACGAGCAGATACTTCGTCAGCCACGGAAGATAGACGTGGAAGATCGCGGCGGCCGAGGCGACGCCGGCGAACTCCGACGTGATGGTCCCGACGTTGCCGAGCAGGAACAGCAGCAACACCCAGAACGTCAGTCTGACGCCGAAATTCTCACGGATGAGGTCGGCGAGCCCCTTGCCCGTGACCGCGCCCATGCGCGCGCACATCTCCTGGATCACCAGCAATGCCACGGTGACCGGGATCAGGATCCACAGCTGCGTATAGCCGAACTGCGCACCCGACAACGAGTAAGTGGTGATCCCGCCGACGTCATTGTCGGCGTTGGCGGTGATGATGCCAGGCCCGACGACGGAAAGGAATAGCAAGAGCGAACGCCACACGTTGGGCCGGCGCTGCGCGAGGGCTTGACCTGCATCATGCTCTATCGCCATACAAATGCGAAGACCGCCAGCGGTGTTGCGCGCTCAACGGTCATGAAGTCGCAGGAATCCGGACGGTCTTGCCCAGCGCCCTCATGCGTTGAGTTTTGGCACGACGCGCCATAAAGTCGGACCGACTTAGCCGTCTTAGATACCGCCTTATTTCGGCGGTGCCTGGTCACCCATTGGGGTCTCTCGACCTTTCCGGGTAGCGGCTTTTCTGCGTGTCGACGCCTCACCTAACGAGGTCTGTCTGCGCCGATTCTACCTCCGTCCCGTCCGGCGCGTCAACCCCTGCCCGGAAAAGCAGAACCCCCGGGCATCGCCCAGGGGTCTGGCCATCGGCTCTGACGGTCGAATAAATTCGACCGCTACAAACGGGTCGTTACTTCTTCTTGCCTTTGTTGACGCTCTCGCGCAGATCTTTGCCAGGATGGAATGCCGGGACCGTGCGAGCGGCGATGACGAGCTTCTCGCCGGTCTTCGGGTTGCGGCCCTCGCGCGCCTTGCGCTTGCGCACCTCGAAGCTGCCGAACGGGATGAGCTGCACCTTTTCGCCTTTTTGCAGTGCGCCCTTGATGGATTCCAACAGCGTGTCGACGATGTGCGTGACGTCGCGCTTGGTCAGCTCCGTCTTCTCCGCAACTTCCTCGATCAGCTCAGCCTTGGTCATTATAGTCACCCCTCCAACATGTCGACACGATCGCAAATGAAATTGTGCGTTGTCGTGGCTTTAGGCGGGGGTCCCGCGATTCCTGCCCTCGACGTGCTTCAACGCTTTATTTCATCGCACATTGCCGCGACTGCGCGCAGCGCGAGAAGGTAGGATTCGGCTCCGAAACCGGCGACGGTGCCGTCGACGACGGGCGACATCACCGAGCGCCGCCGAAACGGCTCGCGCGAATAGATGTTGCTCAAGTGCACTTCGACTTTCGGCACAGTCGCCGACGCCAGCGCGTCGCGGATCGCATAGGAGTAGTGCGTGTACGCGCCCGGGTTGATGACGATGGCGCTGTCATCGGTTGCGGCACGGTGGATGCGCTCGATGATCTCGCCTTCGCTCTGATGCTGGCTGATCTCGACCTGCAGCCCTAGCTGCGCGGCCAGGGCGACGATCGCGGCGTCGATCTGCGCCAGCGTCGCCGAGCCGTAGACGGCCGGCTCGCGCGTCCCCAACGCGTTGAGGTTCGGGCCATGGAGCACGGCCACGCGCCGTTTCATCGGGGCGCGGTTCGGCCGATGCGCGCGCGAAACCTAGGACAAAGGGCGCATGGCGGGCGCCACAAAATTTCCACGACATGACCCGTGACTACGCCGCCAGCGCAACCGCCGCCGGAGAGACGGTCCGCATCGTCGCGGCGCGAACCACCGACATCGTGCGCGAGGCACAGGCGCGGCACGATTGCTCGCCCACGGTCACCGCGGCGCTCGGACGGCTGCTCACCGGCGCCGCGCTGCTTGGCATCGGCTTGAGCGACCGCGAGCGGCTCACGCTGCAGGTCAGCGCCGATGGACCGGTGCGCTACTTGGTCGCCGACGCGATGCCGGGTGGGCGCGTGCGCGGCTATCCCGGCCGGGCACGTGCCGAGGTCCCGCTCAACGCCCTGGGCAAATTCGACGTCGGCGGCGTCATCGGACGAGGATCGCTGCACGTCACGCGCATCTACGACACCGGGTTGCCGTACACGAGCGCGGTGCCGCTGCGCAGCGGCGAGATCGGCGACGACCTGGCGCACTACTTCGCCAACTCAGAACAAGTGCCAAGCGTCGTCGCGGTCGGCGTGCTGGCCAATCCCGACGGCGTGCTGGCCGCGGGCGGCATCATCGCGCAGCTCTTGCCGGGCGCAGAATCTTCGACCATCGAGCGGCTTGAGACCGAGGCGCGCAAGCTCGGGCAGGTGAGCACCCTCGTGCGCGCCGGCATGTCGCCCGAGGAGATGATCGATCACGTGGCAGCCGGTCTCGCGCCGCACATGCGTCACGTCCAACCGCTGTCGTTCTCATGCCCGTGCGATCGCGCGCGCGTCGCCCGGGCGCTGGTGACGCTCGGCTCGCAGGCGCTGCGCGAGATGGCCGCCGTCGACGCGGACACCGAAGCGACGTGCGATTTCTGCGGGCAGCGCTACTACTTCTCGCCCGACGAGGTCGGCGAGATCCTGGCGGGAGCGAGCGATCGGCGGGCCGGCGAGCCGGGAGTGGGCTAGGGTTTCTTTATCCGCACGTAATGGTGGTTGCCGCGCTGCAACACCCGGCCATCCCATGATTCGGGCGCCTGCTGCGCGTCGTCCACGCGCTTGCCGTCGAGCTTGACGGCGCCCTGTTCGATCAGGCGCAGCCCCTCGCGATTCGAGCCGGCCAAACCCGCCATCACGAGCAGTTTCAAGACCGTGAGGTCCGCGCCGGCGATCGTCAGGTGATACTCGCGCATGTCCTCGGGCAGTTCCTTGCGCACGACGGTCTTCTCGAAATGCGTACGCGCTTCCAGCGCCGCCTCCTCGCCGTGGTAGAGTCTGACGACGGCCTCGGCGAGCAGCAGTTTGGAATCGCGCGGCGGCAGCACGAGCGCTTTCTCGATCTCGCGATCGTCGGCGGTGGTGGCCAGCTCCCAATAGCGGCGCAGCAGGACATCGGGCAGTGACATGATCTTGCCGAACATCTGCGCCGGCGGCTCGCGCAGCGCGATGAAGTTGTTGAGGCTCTTGCCCATGCGCTGCACGCCGTCGGTGCCCTCGAGGATCGGCAGCGTCATGCAGATCTGCG
>DATFYX010000061.1 GCA_035314825.1 Candidatus Eremiobacteraceae bacterium | reverse complement strand
GAGCTTGCCGGCTTTGCGCGCGTCCGCTTGCTCTTTGAGCAGGCTCTTGTAGTCGATCGTCTGCAGCGCTTTGTCGAGCGTCGCTTGGTAGTCGCCGCTATCGTATACCCAGCCGGTGGCCGATGGGTACGGGAATTTCTCCTTGGGAATGAGGTTCTTGCGCCGCAGGTCGACAGCATCCATCTTGAGCTCGTCAGCCAAGATGTCCATCGCACGTTCGATACAATATGACGCTTCTGTCACGCGGAACGAGCAGCGATAGGCGATGCCGCCCGGCGCCTTGTTGGTGTAGTAGCCGTCGACTTCCACGAACGCGGTCGGGAAGTCATACGAACCGGTGCAGATGCTGAACAGCCCGGCCTTGTACTTGCTGGGATCGGCGGCACCATCGAACGCGCCGTGGTCGGCAAGCGTGCTGACCCTGAGCGCCGTGACCTTGCCGTCTTTGGTCGCGCCGATCTCGGTTTCCATCCAGTAATCGCGGGCGAAGTGGGTGCTGGCGAGATTCTCGGTGCGCGACTCGACCCACTTGACGGGCACGCCCAGCGTAAGCGAGCCGACGATGGCGCAGACATAGCCGGGATAGAACGGGACTTTGTTGCCGAAACCGCCGCCGACGTCGGACGAGACCACGCGGATGTTGCTCTCCGGGATCTTGGAGACCAGCGAGATAACGGTGCGGTGCGCGTGCGGCGCCTGCGAGGTGACGTAGAAGGTCAGCCGGCCGGTGCCGCCGTTGAAATCTGCGACGCAGCCGCACGGCTCGAGCGGCGACGGATGGCAGCGCGGGAAGCGGATCAGCTGTTTGATCTTGACCGGCGCGCCGGAGAGCGCGGCTTCCGTCGTCTTCTCGTCGCCGGCCTCGTAATGCCAGATGTGGTTGTTCTTCTGCTCGCGGTCTTCGCGCAGGACAGGGGCGTCCTTGGCCATCGCTTGGTATGGATCCGTGATCGCGGGCAGCGGCGTGTAGTCCACTTGCACCACGGCGACGCCGTCGGCGGCGGCTTCGCGGCTGGATGCGAAGACCGCGGCGACTTCCTGGTATTGGAAGAGCACCTTGCCACCGGCCAACACCATCTGTTTGTCTTGCGCGAGGGTCGGCATCCAGTCCAGTCCGGCGCCCGCGAGCTCTTTGGCCGTGATGACGGCGATGACGCCGGGCACCTTCATGGCGGCCGAGGTGTCGATATTGTTGATCTTCGCGTGGCCGTACGGACTGCGCACGAGCGCCATGTAGACCATCTTGGGCAGGACGATATCGTCGAGATATTGGCCGCGCCCTTGGATGAAGCGGTTATCTTCCTTGCGCTTCACCGACAGTCCGAACGAGTGCTTGGCTTTAGGCGGTGTGGTCGCCATGATGTCTTCTACTCCCTACTTGGCGGCGGCAGCGGCCGGCGGCTGACTCATCTCTTTGGCGGCCGTCTGGACCGCTTTGACGATGTTCTGATAGCCGGTGCAGCGGCAGATGTTGCCGGAGAGCCCGTGGCGGATCTCTTCTTCTGTGGGATTCGGGTTGCGCTGCAAGAGTTCGAGCGATGAGAGGATCATGCCGGGCGTGCAGTAGCCGCACTGCAGGCCGTGCTCCTCGTGAAAGGCGTTCTGGAGCGGATGCAGCTTGCCGCCTTGCGCGAGACCTTCGATCGTGGTGACCGACTTGCCGTCGGCCTGCACGGCGAACATCGTGCATGACTTGACGGCCTGGCCGTCGACGATGACGGTGCATGCACCGCAACTCGTCGAGTCACAGCCGATGTGCACGCCCGTGAGGCCGGAGTCTCGCAGGAAGTAGGCGAGCACTACGCGCGGCTCGACGTCGCCCGCCGTGTCCGCGCCGTTGACCTTGATGCTGATATGCTGTTTCATCGTGTTCCTCGCTACTTCTTGAGGCGGTCGCGCGCTGTGGTAAGCGCGCGTATGACGAGTATGCGGATGAGATCGCGTTTGAAATCGATGCTGCCGCGCGTGTCCTCGGCGGGGTCGCATTCCTTGGCGGCCGATTCCGCGGCTGCACTGATGCGATCGTCCGTAGGCGGTCCGCCGGCGAGCAGCTTCTCGGCCGCTTTCGCGCGCATCGCCGTCGGGCCGACGGCGCACATGCCGATGCCGGCGCTGGCGACATTTCCCTGCGCGTCGAGCGTGAGCCGTCCAGCGGCCGCCGCGGTGGCGTAGTCGCCGACCTTGCGCTCGATCTTGATGTATGCGCCGGCCGTGCGTCCGTCCGGTGACGGTATCTGCACTTCGGTGACCATCTCGCCGCTCTGCAGCGCATTGGTGAAGCTATCGACGAGGAAGTCGTCGATGCTGATGGTGCGGCTGCCTTTCGCGCTTGTCGCTACGATGGACGCGTTGGCGGCGAGCGCGACCGCGGTCCAGTCCGCCGCAGGGTCGTTGTGCGCGATCGCGCCGCACAGCGTGCCGCGATTGCGCACGATCGGGTCGGCAACCAGATACGCAGCGTCGGCGATCATCTTGTACTTGCCGCTGACGAGCGGCGAGAACTCGATGTCGGAGTGCCGCGTGAGCGCGCCGACCTTGAGCATGCCGCCGTCTTCCTTTAGATACGCAAGCCCGGGGACCGGATTGATGTCCACCAGCACCGCCGGTTGAGCGAGGCGGTAACGCATGGCGGGGATGAGGCTTTGGCCGCCCGCCAGGATGCGAGCGTCGGCGCCGTACTTCTTGTAGGCGTCGAAGACATCGTTGAGCGAGTTGGCACGGACGTACTCGAAGGCCGCAGGGAACACCGTAGTCCTCCTTCGGGCGTATGGGGTCGCAGTGTCGTGCGATGTTGAGTTGCGAGCAATTCGAAGCGGTTCATGTTTGGCCTTCCTTGAGGGCTCCCGGAGCATGCTTGGCGCACCAAACACGTGGACCGCATTGAGTTTCTCCTGAGAAAAACTTGATGCTCGGGCCTCAACAAAAGAAAAAACCAGCCGCTTGTGGGCTGGTTCCAACACAGACCTGTCATTGGAATTATAGACGGTTTAACGCGGGCATGCAATAGGGTCGACGTCAGACCTGTGGTCGTCGACCCTTCCGCTTTCGCGGAGGCTGGAGACGTCGGGAATCGAACCCGAAACACACGACGTGACAGGTCTGTGCTGGAACCATCCAACGCCCCCAACCGATTGCGAGCCGCGAGGAAATATGAAGCACCTACTCATCAAGTACACACGTAAGAGCGGGTCAGATGAAGACTGGGGTCGCGAGGTCGGGCGGTTCATCAAGGCATTGGACACCGATCCCGCATTGAGCGGAAAGATCGCATACCGCTGCCTCAAGCACAAGGAAGGCGACGACTATTATCACGTCGTCGCCGTAGCGGACGAGGATACGACGCGCACCCTCAACGAGCGCGACTTCTTCTCAGCGTACACGAAACGAGTGGGGACCGTCTCGGGCGGAACCGTCGAGGTGTTGCCGCTGGAGCTGATCGCGGAGACCGCATTTCGCGCGTAATAGCAGAGCGGTCGAATGAACTCGACCGCTCCATGATGCAGCTATGTACGAGTGCGGAGATTAGGCGTGTTTTTCCAGGGCGGGGCGGTCGTAGACCAGGCGCGACATCGTGACGATCGCGATGTAGTACGCGTGCATCTCTGCGCGGTTGAAGCGCGACGCCTCGCGTTGGCGTATGGTTCCTTGGGTCAGTATCTGCTTTCTCATGTCGGCCACCTCCGTGGCTGTCATATCTCCTATATCGGTTAAACTAGCCGGGCAAGCATAACGTTACACGGCTCAGATGAATCGCCGATTAGAATGACAGCCAGGGCTTCCGTTTTGCGGAAGTTATTGCGGCAGGGTGTATGTGACCGAGCCGCAGCCGGTCTCCTGGCCATTGTCATGCGCGCAGACCTGGTAATAGTACTTGACGTTCGGGTTCGCGCTCGTGTCAGACCAGTGCTGGACCGGGCCGAGGTGCGTCGTGGTTCCGGCTGGATTCGTGCCGACGCGGTGGACCGAGACGGACTGGATCGTGTAGCCGCCATGACCCGACATCGTCCAGGTCAGCGTGATCTTGCCGGGCCCGCCGCGCGTCGCGTTCAAGTTATTGACGGTGGGCGGCAGGTGAGTATTGCCTGATTGCAGGTTAGCCGGCACATCTGCGAAGGCGCACAGCGGCAGCGCGAAGGCTAGGGCCGCTACTGCGAAGACCGACAATCGTGTCACGGTGCGATTCTCCTCATCGTGTTTGCATCTGGCGGAATCCAGAAGCGCAGCGGGACTCTTCGTGAGCCGGCACGCATGCTCCGTTGCGGTCCCTCACGCATAGGGGATCAATGGATCATCGTGCAACGAAGCGCCCTCCAGCGCTCCTAGGAGGTCACGCATGCGTCACCTCGCTCTTGCGATTCTTCTGACCGGCTTCTCCTTTTTCTTTGCGGCGGGTGCGCAAGCCGCCGATGCGCCGACACCGTACCCGAAATTCGTCGAAGGTCTCACGCCTCAGCGCGGACTGTTCACGCTGTGGAGAAAAGACGGCAAAATCTACGTCGAGATCGCCAAGAATCAGCTCGACACAGACTTCATTCAGACGACGGAACCGTCTACCGGCCTTGGCGGTTACGGCGTCACCCCCGGACTGCCCTACATGCAGTTCGCGCGGACCATGCGCTTCAGCAAGGTGGACAACACGATCGTCGTGACGTGGCCTAACACGTCCTTCGTCGCGCCGGACGGCAGCCCGGCCGCTCGAGCGATCGCGCAGAACTTCGCGCCGTCCCTGGCGGCGACTGCAGATATCGCCACGACAGACCCGACAAGCGGGAACGTCGTGTTCGACGCATCATTTTTTCTCACCGACATCATCGACATGCAGAACTATTTGCGCCAAGCGCTCAATACGGACAAAGACAAGAATCCGAACTCGGCCTACCGGCTCGATGACAAGCGCACGTATTTCGGACCTAGCAAGGCCTTCCCTGAGAACATCATCATCGAGGCCGACCAGACCTATGCGTCCGGATCGCCGGACACGATCGACAACGTCACCGACCCGCGCACCATCCAAGTCAGTATCAAGTACAACATCGCGCAAGGCCCGCCCGCGGGAAGCTACACGCCGCGCATCGCGGACGATCGCGTGGGCTACTATCCGAACGTGCAGCTCAGTTTCGAGAGCGACAACGTGCGCGAGCGGCAACAGCGCTACATCATTCGCTGGAACCTCAAGCGTCATCCGATGGTCTACTACATCAGCAACACGATCCCGGTGGCGTATCGCGATACCATAAAGAAGGCGCTGCTCACATGGAACCAAGCCTTCGCCCCGATCGGGTTCCCCAACGCGGTCGAGGTCAAAGATCAGCCCGACGATCCGAACTGGGATGCTGATGATATCCGATACTGCACCGTCCACTGGCTCACGTTGTCCAATGGCGGGGGCTACGCGCAGGCCGGGCTGGTCTTCGATCCCCGCACGGGCGAGATGCTCAAGACGTCGATCGTCATAGACGCCAATCTCATGTATTACGGCAATCTCCAAGGCGTTGATTTCACGCAACCGGTTCGATCGTTCGGGCCGAGCGGCAGCTTCGAGGCACGCGAGGCGGCCTTCGCAGCGGGCGAGCATGCCTCGGCGGTCTTCGGGCTCAATGCGCTCCGGGCGATGGGCGAGGTATCCGCGAATGCGTTACCACCGCATTACGCCGACGACTTTTTGACGTCCATCGTGCTGCACGAGGCCGGGCACGATTGGGGCCTGCAACACAACTTCATCGCGTCCGAGGCCTATACCGCAAAGCAGGTCCAGTCCAAAGCGTTCACTTCGCAGTACGGCCTTGCCAACTCCGTCATGGAGTATATCCCGACCAATGTCTGGCCGAAGGGGGTTTCGACCGGGGATTACTTCCAGACCGTGCTCGGGCCCTATGACTATTATGCGATCAAGTGGGGATACGCCGTGATTCCGGGCGCCACGACGCCGACGCAAGAGCTTCCGACGCTGCACCGCTGGGCTTCGGCGTGGAGCAATCCGCTCTATCGGTTCGCGATGGACGAGGATGTTGACTGGGCCACAGGACACGCGATCGATCCGCGCATAAATCAAGAGGACCTGACCAACGACAACTTGGCGTGGTGCACCAGCCAGATGCAGATCGGCCGCACGCTCTTTGGAATGGACGATCAACGCTTCAGGCAATACGGCGATACGCATGATGCCATGCGGCAAGCGTTCGGTTACGCGTTCTACCCGTTTCGAAACTGCGCGCGCATCGCCAGTCACTATATCGGCGGCGAATATCTTTCGCGAGCACACATCGGCGATCCGGGCGCGGCGCTCCCCTTGACACCGGTGTCACGCGCACAGTCGCAACGCGCGTTCGCGATGTTGAACCAGGCAGTTTTTTCCGACAGCGCTTGGAGCCTTTCGCCCCATTTGTTGCGGCAGCTCGTATACACGGAATGGGTGACCGATTTCCCTCTGCCGGACTGGGCGTACAATCCGCCGGTGCGCCATGATATGCCCATCGCAACGATGATCGAGGCGCTGCAGAATACCCAACTCGATTACCTGCTCAACCCTGTGCTCTTGCAGCGATTGGACGACCTCTCCCTTAAGTACACAAGCGCGAGCACGATGAGCTTGGCAGATCTCTTCACGTGGATGCAAACGGCGATCTTCGGCGATCTACGCGGCGCGTCGACCACGCCGATCGGCGAAATCCATCGCAACCTGCAACAAGAATACGCGCGCAGGCTTGCGCAGCTTGTGCTTGCGCCGTCGACGGACACGCCGTATGACGCGCAATCGCTCGCGCGTGCGGAGCTCGTGACGCTGCGGGATTCTCTCGGCGCGGCCCTCAAGAGCGGGCATCTGGACACGCTGACGCGCGCGCATCTGCAGTCGCTGGCGACTGTCGTCGACCAGACGTTGTCGGCGCGGGTGGTCTTGCCCGTCTCGCAGCCGGACGCGGGGCAGTAGCTTGCGTGGCGACGATCCGGCCGATCGAAATGCACGATGCTCCAGCGTGGTCGGCCATGCGCGCGCGGCTGTGGCCTGATGCGGACGCCGATGAGCTGGCGCGCGAGTGCCGCGCATTCGTCGCCGGCACGAAGCAAGGAATCGTCGATGCGGCGTTTCTCTCGCTCAACGATAGCGTGCAGCCGATAGGCTTCATCGAGCTTTCGGTGCGCGCGTTCTCAGATGGCTGCGATTCGATGCCGGTGCCGCACGTCGAGGGATGGTACGTCGAAGAGTCGGCGCGAGGTCAAGGACTCGGGAAAGCGCTGATGCGGGCGGCCGAAGAGTGGGCGCGTGAACGTGGGTATACCGAGCTTGCGTCCGACTCAGAACTGAACAACGATGCTGCGCAACGCGCTCACAGCGCGTGCGGTTTTGAAGAGGTCGACCGATTGGTCAAGTTCCGGAAACCGTTGACCTGATCTGAAATCCGTTTGTTCGACGTCACTACGACGGCGGGCACAGCAACGCGAGCGCTGCTTCAGCATCTGGCATCGGCTCGGCGCTTTGAAAATTGTACGCTAGCATATACAGCGTCGCTCCGTCCTTGAAGAAGTATGCCTCGACGTTGCGCCGGCGCGGGTCCCACGCCGTGACGCCTACAGCGAGCACGTGGTCGGCGTCACGTCCGCATATGTGTCCAATGGTATGCGTGGCCGTGATGGCCGAGATTTGCGCGTAGCCATTGTAAAGCAATTGAGCCATGGCGCCTGGACTGCAGGTGTTGCAAGCCTGATGCATTGCCGCTAACTCGCTATCGGTCCCATCCTGTTCGTGCCGGACATAATCGGCATACTGGCCAGCGACCTTCCCGGGCTGCGACTCCCATGGCGACGGCAAGAGCGGCGTAGGAGAGGCGATTGCGGCACTCACCAACAGTGCGATCACGGCGCCATGGTATCACCTCAATTCGGCGACCGTCAACGCCAGGGGGCAACCCGCGGACGGGAGGGCGGCCCGATTGCTACTCCGCGAACATCGCCTGAAGCACGCCCAAGGTCATGTTCAGGGTCTTTCCAGATACGCGCCCAAGACGACTTATCAGCCGCTCTTGTGCTACGGCCCGCAGTTGGTCCGCGAGTATCAATCCGCGCTTGTTTTGGAAGATTACTGGCACGCGGTATGGCGCCGGCGCCGAGCCCGTCGTCATCGGGGCCACTATAACGGTATCGGGTGCCATGTTGATCTCGTCTGGCGAAACGATCAAGACTGGCCGGGCTTTCTTGATCTCCTTCCCGATCGCTGGATCGAGCGCAACAAGCCAAACCTCGCCTCGAGTCACCACGTTAGCTTGTCGTCGCCGGGATTCGAGAACTCCGGCCAGATCAACTTGCCTTCTCCAAGCTCATGAAGCCGCTTGGCGGCTTCGGCCCAGCCGCGTCGCACGTTCTTCCGCGCCTTGCGCAACACGAGAGCGTCGCCTTCCACGTCCATCTCCACCTCGGGCCCTAGATCGAGCTGCGAGATGATCGGCTTGGGCAAGATGACGCCCTGGGAATTGCCGATGCGCCTGATCTTGGCTCTCATGATGGCATCCTATCACGCGCGCGAAACGGCCGTCAATACATTGTTATAACGTCAAGCGCGAGTTTGCTGGCAAGCGAGCGCGCGGCAGGGGTGGCTCTACGAGCCTGCGTAGTGCGCAGGGGCTCTGAGGCGAGGGTGTGGGAGGGCGAAATGCGCGTTGCTTTTCGAATCGCCGCGGTCGTTGCATTACAAGCGTCGCTGTTATTCGTCGGCGTGAGCGCCCGTGCGGGAGATCCCGGCGCGCCGTCACCGTTGACCCGCGTCGGAACCAGCGACAAGATCTGCCAGCTCATCGGCGACGTAGACTGGGAGAGCGGCAAACCAACGCAAGCGAGGACCTACACCAAACACGGACTCGATGCCGCAGACTTGGGATATCCAGTCGATCTCGGCAAGAAACTCGTGCTGTTGTTCGGCGATAGCTGGCCGCCCGGCCATCCGGTGGGGACGCCAGCCGATCTTCCTCCGGACGACTCGGTCGGCATCACGACACGCCGAGATGCACCGACCGAGAAAGACTGTCTTGAGCTCAAGATCAACGATACCGGAACTTCGCCCGAGCATTTCGCGCCCGCGACGATCGTGCACACGCCGGCGATCGAACAAGGATTCTTCAACGTGCCGTCCGGCGGGGTCGGGGTCGCGGGCGATTTGTACGCCTTCTTCTGGACCAACCATTGCGTGATGCCGACACACCTCGCTCCGTCTGCGAGCGATCCGCTGTCATTGCCCGCGCCCACGAAGAAATGTCCGGAAACCTCGGCCCAGAACAGCCTTGGGATCGGCGTCATGGCGCACTCCAGCGACGACGGTAGGACGTTCACCGATGTCGTGACCATGCCGAGCGGTTTCGTCTACGCCACGGCGATGAACTCGGCGGCACATGCCGATCTTCCCGCGGATCAGCGCCTTGGCGTATTCATCTTCGCTGCTGCGCGCTACCGCGCAAGCGTGCCGTATCTCGCGTACGCGCCAGCCGGGTCGCTTGACAATACGTCGAAATGGCGCTTCTTCACCGGCCGCGACTCGAGCGGACATCCAAAATGGGTGACGCTTGCCGCTTGGAACGGCGGACATTCTCATCCATGGACGCCGCCGGGAGATGCCGAGGTGTTCACGCCGGATTCGGATGCGCAGCGCTGCATCGGCGAATTCTCGGTGACCTGGAACAAGCCGCTGCGCATGTGGCTCATGCTCTTCCAGTGTCCGGGCGGCGTGCAAGGGCGCGTCGCTGCTGCGCCATGGGGTCCGTGGTCGGAACCATTCACTCTGCTTAGCTTGGCCGACAAGGTGGAGTGCCATTTGATCATGAGCCCGAAGGGCTGTGGTACGCAGCGCAACTATTGGCCGGGCAAGACTTCTGGCGGAACGGTCACGCCGGGCGGATTCTACGCGCCTTACGTGCTCAACCGCTACACCGCCGACGCAGGCAGCACGTATGACAGCCACGAGACGACGATCTATTGGACGTTGTCGACCTGGAATCCGTACGTCGTGAGCATCATGCGCACGACGCTGCAGACCACGTGGTCGGCGACGCCGTGGCCGCACATCAGACCGACGATTCCGCCCGGCGAAGGCCCGGCTCCGCGACCAACCGTTCGCTAGCCCGCCGCTGCTCGGGGTTTAGTAGCAGGTTCTAACCTGGATTCCCATGGCCGGAAAGCCCGACAGATCTGGATTTTGGGTGACCGGATAGAGCGCGCCTTCCTGCGGATTTGGCGCGGAGCTCGCATTGTATTTGGGGACAAGTGCGGTCAGAATACCAATGGCGACGTCGCGAGGTGCGTTGTGGTGGCGTGGCTGGTTGATTGGGCCATCGGCGTAGAACTGGGCATCATTGCGGGTGCGCAGCAGCCATCCAATCCCGTCGCCTTGATACAGAAGAACGTCGGCATGAACGATCTCCGTGGCCTCGGTCGTCGTGCCAGGCGGGAAATTGAGTCGGTAGTAGGTTTGGAAGGCATAGCCGCAGCCCAGCTTTCCGGCGAGTCGATCTTCGACATCACCCTTTGGGATTTGCGCCACCGTGACCCGGTTGTGCGGGTCGACCAGGGCGTCGGCGACCTTGGCTGGCACCTGATAGTAGTTCTCCAGGCCGTTCGCATCATACGAACCAGTTGTCGCTTCGATCGAGTGCCAGGCACCTGCCTTGCTGACCAACAGCGCATCGCCGGCCGCAATTCCCCACATCCAGCGAACGAGCGCATACGCGCCAGATGTCGATATCTCCAACACGACGGGGCGGTCAGGTGAGGAGTCGCCAGGCGTCAACGACGAGGTCGTCGCCGCGATTATCGCCGCTTGCTCCGACGTGACAGCGAAGGCGCATCGCGTCGTCGCGAGCTGCATTGCCAAGGCCAGTATGACCGGCGCCAGGTACTTCACCAGATGCTTCATAGAAAAGCTTTGGCGGCCGGGGGCACGGTGATCTCCAGATGCTCCATGTTCGCTGGATACGTCTGCGGGTAGTTCTTCAGAAAGCGCTTCGACAGCGCCGCCAGATATTCGAAGTTCTCATAGATCGCCGGTTCGCCGGTGGCGGCGCGTGCCATCGCCGTCAGCCCGGCCAACCGGTCCCATTGCGATACCACGATCCAGCTATAGATGTCCATGACCAGATGCTTGTCGAGAATGCCGTTTTTGACCATCGAGCCGATGTTCTCAAACGTGTTGCCGATGAAGTTCGCCGCCTGACGGATCTGCAAGTGCCGCCCCTCCATCTTGACGCCATTGAGCCGCCGGGACATGGCTATCTCGAATTTGCAAAAGACCGGATCGGCAAGCGCGGCGTCGAGCTCTTCACGTACGATCACCTCGGCCTCGCGGTAATCCTGACTGTCGAGTTCGTTCTGCACAGCGAGCAGCGCCGTGATCTGATTCGCGGCGCGAAGATGCCGCAGCTGCACGATCGCCACGATGGCGGTGGTGGCGATAACCGCCGCGGTGGTCAAGGTCGCGATCGTGTTGACAAGCTCAAGCGACAAGTGCGCCCTCCTTAGGCTCGCGCGTCGGAGTCGAGGCCGTGCGGAACGAGATAATACACAGCGATGAGGACATACGCGGCAAAACTCATCACTGGAAATTCGAGCGCCAGTAAGGTTGCGGCAGCGTAGACGAACCATCCTGTCCGGTAGGCACGGACGGTCGAGGCGATCGTCTCTTTGGTGACGCTTGCGTGGAACGCGCCTGCCTTGATCAAATGGTTGAGCATGAGGTTATAGGCCGTCGCGGTGGTGGAAAGCGTCAGACCGTACAGCAACGCGGACGCCTTCATCGTCGGGTAGTTCCCGAGCGCGCCGGTCGCAAAGGGGATGAACGCGGTGCCGGCCAGCAAGAGCAGGTTCCAGAAGATGGTCGCGCGATCGACCTTCTCGACTTGGCGGAACAGCGCATGGTGGTTCTGCCACATGATGCCGATCACGCCGAAGCTCAGCGCATACGCGATGAGGTTGGGCCACAGCGCCAGCAATGCGGCGGTGAGATCATGGTTAGTGGTCAGGCGGATCGCAGGAAGCGAAAAGCCGAGCACCAGCAGCGTGATCGCGAACGCGAAGACACCGTCCGAGAACGCCTCGAAGCGCGACTTGCTCACAGCTCAGTTCTCATCGACGATATCCTTGACCACTTCGTCTTCGAGGTCGAAATACGGGCCCGGGTCGCCGGTGGCGTCGTTGACGAACACCGCGAAGATCACGCGGCCGTGGTGCAGGGTGTCGGCGTAGCCAGCCAGCGCTATCGAATGTTGCATGTAGCCGGATTTGGCGCGCACGCGGCCGACCGCATCCGTGCCGGCGAGGCGGCCAGCGAGCGTGCCGTCCATGCCGGCGCGCGGCAGCGCGCTGATGAAGTCATTGCCATACGGCTGTTTGGCGGTCCAGCGAAGGACGGTGACGAGGTCGCGCGGCGTGATGCGGTCGGCGGCCGATAGTCCGGAGCCGTCTTGGATGTCGAGCGAGTCGCGGTCGATGCCGAGCTGATTCACGGCGAAACGCTGCTCGACCGTCGCGCCGCCGATGAAGTTGCCGCGCTGAGCGAGGTGCTCGACCGCGAGCATCTTCTCGATGTGCTCGGCGATGAAGTTGTCGCTCTTCGGGAGCATCGTGCGCAGCAGTTCGATGAGGGTCGGCGACTCGTGCGACCAGATGATTCGGGCGCCGGGGTAGCGCGCTTGTGCCGGCAGCGGGCTGTCATCGATGACATCGAGCGGCACGTTGGGCGGACGGACGCCGATCGGGTTTCGGCCGACCGAGACGCCGGCGTTGATGAGGGCGCTGCGCATGACCTGGCCAGCGAATGCGGCCGTGTCTTCGACCGCGCAGTGCACGGTTTGTTGCGATTCACCAGGCGCCATGCGGCCGACGATCAGGATCTGCGTGGTGCCGAAGAGGCGCGAACAGCGCGCCGGATCGTCGTACGGACCGACGCCCATCACCGCGCGCGACGCAATCGTGTAATCGCCAGTGGGCGGCAAGAGTTTAGCGCTGACCGCGTCGCCTGTCTGCGCACCGGGAGTGATGACGACGCCCACCGTGCCTTCGTCGACGGCGAGCGCTTGGATCGGCGCTTGATAGTAGAAAGGCGTGCCATCCCAGGCCCAATCCGGTCCCCAGCGGCGCTGGTCGAACAGCGTCGCGTCTTCAAGAACCGTGCCGCTGACTTCATGGATGCCGGCGCGCACGACCGCGGCGGCCGCATCGTCGAGGTCTCTTGAGGTCAGAACCGGGTCGCCGCCGCCGACCAAGATGAGATCCCCGTCGAGACGGCTGCCGACTACGGTACCGCGCGCGATGAGCTGCGTCTTGAAACGGAACTGCGGCCCTAGCACCTCGAGCGCGGCGGCGCTAAGCAGCAGTTTGAACGTCGACGCAGGTGTGAATCCGTGCTCCGCCTGGCGTGAGACCAGCACGCGGCCGGTCGAGGCGTCGATGGCGAAGACGCCGAGCTGTGCGCGATTCATCGGCGCCCGCTGCGCGATGGAATCCACCATGGCTTGGAGCGTTTCGGCCGACGCTGTTGCGGGGATGGCGAGCGTCAGCACCGTCGCCAATCCGACCACTACGCCGAACTCACGCGCCCGTGGTATCAAACGGACTACTTGGGTTTGGATTTGGGTTTGGGCAATGAGAACAATCGCGATGTGCGCAGACGAAAACCGGGAAGTGCGTCGTGCGTGAGGTCGCCGCCTTCTTCGACAACACGCGCGCCATGTGAATCGCGCACGGTCACGGTTCGCGCGTTGGTATCGACGAGAAAAACGGCGTTTGTTCCGGCGGCGAGGTAGACGCGTATCTTCTCTTCGACGTCGCGGCGACGATCATCTGGAGAGAGAACCTCGACTACGGCGGTCGGCGCGACGGTGGGCTCATCCATCGCTTCCTGATCCTCGAACGAGAGTCGATCGAACGCTAAGAAGGCTACATCAGGCACAAGGGGACGGCGCGCTTCATTCGGTGGCTGGACCCGGAAGCGCCACTCCGTGGCCACGTTTCCGGTTCCACGCTCTTGCGCCCACATGTCAAGGGCAGTAAAAAACCGACCTTGCGCCAAGCCATGGAGCCGCCGCGGGCTCACCTTTTGAAGAGCGCGGCCGTTGACCCATTCGAACGCCGGCTTCGCTTCCGGCAACGTGATTTCGCGCATTCCCACTCCACGAGGCATCATATCACACCTGACAGGTTGTTCGTCAACGCGCTGCGTCATTGATAGTGACCGGCGATCTTCCCCTGAACCTCGACGAATAATGGCCGGACGTTATCATACAGGCTCTCGTATCCGCCTTGCGCCTTGAGCTGCTCGAGCGTGCGAAGACCCGCCGCGACGGCTTCCTCGGCGTGCGCGTCGTCGCCCATCTCGTGCTCGGAATATGCCACAAAGTACATGGCGTACACTGCAGTCGGGTTTTGTACCTTGAAGTTGCTATTGCAGTTGCCGGTGTACGCTGCAAGTCGAGTGCCAATGAGCTTCGCGTCAGCCCAATCGTGCGCATCCAGATACGAGAAGCCTTGGCGAATGACGGCTTGAGCGTAGTTGGCATCGCAGGTGGCGTCGGGCAGGGCCGGCACCGGAACGGCGCACAAGCACAGGACAACCAACAACGACAGCCGATTCAACTTCATGACCGCTTTCACCGACCCCCGAACCATAGCGCGATGCCATCTGCAAATCCTGATATCTTCACTATGGCGCTGGCGGCAGCGTCTCCCTGGGCGCCGGCATTGAAGATCGACAACTGGCTCGTAGATCGTCTCGTCGGATCGTTTCCCAGCACGTACATGTTGCTGTGGCTGTCGACCGCGATCCGACCCGCCTCGACGTCGAGCCTCCGGACAGGTTCGGCGTTTCCACTGGCATTAGGTGCGTAAACGTCGACGCTTACGCCGGATCCGATGTAGACCTGCCCGTCTGGTCCAACCGCGATGCTCGTCAGCAAGATATTCGGCTTTGGCAGCGAGAGAGAGAACGTGCGCGCCACATTCGCCGAGCTTCCGAAGACGTCCACCCTTTGCGGAAAGAGAAGGTAGACGTTCCCGACCAGATCGACCGCGATATGCCCGGCACCGCGGTCGATGATTCTTCGGATGGGTTGCGTATCTTCCCCAGCGCCGGCCGGGTATACGACGACTTGGCAACAGTGATTGAGCACGTAGAGTTTGTCGCTGCTGTCGATAGCGATATCGAGACAATCATGATCCTGGTCCGGGCTTTGGACCGGAATGTGCCGCAGCGGCACGGTATCGACGCTCTCG
>DATFYX010000060.1 GCA_035314825.1 Candidatus Eremiobacteraceae bacterium | reverse complement strand
GCCGGTGACGGTCGAAACGGTCCGGCGTGCGATCGCGCGGCTGGGCTGGGGAGGCGGTGCGATCGCCGCGAACACCGCGCTCGTCGCGAACGCGCGCCAGCTCGAGTCGCTCACACGCGCGCGCGACGCGCTCGGCCACGCCCAGGCGACGATCGCATCCGGCGCGCCCATCGATCTACTATCGGGCGACATGCGCGCGGCGATCGCCGCGTACGGCGAGGTGACGGGCGAGACCGTCACCGATGCCGTGCTCGACGGCATTTTCTCGCGCTTCTGCGTCGGCAAGTAGTCGAGCGACGCATCGTGCGTTAACTTTGCGTGGCAAAGTAACGGCTTTTCCCCTATAGGTTCTCTTTGCTCGCCTGCACAATTGTCAGCATATCGTGCGACCACAAGACTTCGACGTGATCGTCATCGGCGGCGGCCACGCCGGCTGCGAAGCCGCGCTTGCGGCCGCCCGCATCGGCGTGCGCACGCTGCTGGTCACCGGCAAGCTCGAGACGATCGGCCTCATGCCGTGCAATCCGTCGATCGGCGGTCCTGCCAAAGGCCAACTGGCGCGAGAAGTGGACGCGCTCGGCGGCGAGATGGGCCGCTGCATCGACGACACGTTCCTACACGTCCGCTGGCTGAACGAGAGCCGCGGCCCTGCCGTGCGCGCGCTGCGCGCTCAAGCCGACAAGGCTGCGTACGCGCGCCGCATGCGCGCGGCGGTCAGCGCGCAGCCGGGCCTCGCGCTGCTCGAATCCTTCGTCACCGACCTCGCGACGGACGCGCAGGGCATCGCCGGCGTCGTCCTCGCCGATGGTTCGCTGATCCGCGCGCGCCAAGTCGTGCTGTCCGCCGGCACGTTCATGAGCGGCAAGCTGTTCGCCGGCGAGAAGAGCACCGCGGGCGGCCGCGTCGGCGAAGCGCCGAGCCTCGGTCTGTCGGACGCGCTGCGGCGCCTCGGCTTTCCCACCGGCCGTCTGAAGACCGGCACGCCGCCGCGCGTGCACGCGGACTCGATCGACTTCTCGATGCTCGAGGCGCAGCCGCCGAGCCCGGTGCCGCTGATGTTCTCCTATCGCAGCCGGCCGGCGTTTCCCGGCAAGCAGCTCGCGTGTCACATCACCCATACAGATGAGCGCACGCATGCGCTGATCCGCGCCAACCTGCACCGCTCGCCGATGTATGGGCTCGGCGTGATCGAAGGCGTCGGCCCGCGCTATTGCCCGTCCATCGAAGACAAGGTGATGAAGTTCGCGCACAATCCGTCGCATCAGATCTTCCTCGAACCCGAAGGCTGGGAGTCGAAGTGGATCTACGTCGGCGGCTTCTCGACGTCGCTGCCCGACGAGGTGCAGCTGGAGATGCTGCACACGTTGCCGGGCCTCGAGCGCGCGCACATGCTGCGCGCCGGCTACGCGGTGGAATACGACTTCGTGCAGCCGACCGAATTGCGCGCAAACCTCGAAACCATGCGGGTTTGCGGTCTTTTCCATGCCGGTCAGGTCAACGGCACGTCGGGCTATGAGGAAGCCGCGGCGCAAGGCATCGTCGCGGGCATCAACGCCGCGCGGCGCGCGCGCGGCGACGAGCCGGTCACGTTTTCGCGCAGCACTTCGTACATCGGCACGCTGATTGACGACCTCATCACCAAGGGCGCGCCCGAGCCGTATCGCATGCTGTCCTCGCGCGCCGAGTTCCGGCTGCTGCTGCGCCACGATAACGCCGACGAACGTCTGACGCCGGTCGGGCGCGAGGTCGGCCTGATCGACGGCGTGGCCTGGTCGGCGTTCGCGGAACGGATGGAGCGCATCGCCGCAGAGCGCCTCCGCCTGGAAACCACAAAAGCCGGTGCGCGTCTCGCGCACGCGCATGCCGCCGAACCGGGCGTGACGCTCGCGCAGCTGCTGCGCCGCCAGGGAACTGACTATAGTGCGATCGCCGGCGAGCGGGCGATCGAGCCCGAGCTAGGCGAGCGCGTCGTCATCGATCTGCGCTATGAGGGATACATCAGGCGCCAGGCCCTGGCGGTCGACCGGCTCGCCAAAGCCGAGCACGCGCTGATCCCGGCCGACTTCGATTACGGCAGCTGCCGCGGTCTGTCGCGCGAAGCGCGCGAGAAGCTGGCGGCGAGGCAGCCCCAGACGCTGGGTCAGGCCGGTCGAATTCCAGGCGTCACTCCCGCCGACGTCGCCGTGTTGTCGGTCTTTCTCCATCGGCGCAACGCTTCAGAGCCGGTCGCCTCGAGCGCGTGAGCGAGGAGCTCCTCGCTCACCTGGAAGATGGGCTCACGCAGCTCGGCTTCAAGGCCGAGCCGTTGGCTGGTCGCCTGCTCGAGTTCGGCAACCTACTGCTCGAGGCCAACCGGCGAACGAACCTGGTCGGCGCCAAAACTCTTGACGAGCTGGCCGCCTCGCATCTGCTCGACAGCCTCGCCCCGCTCGCGGGCATGGGTTTGCGCGAGCCGGTGGTCGACGTCGGCAGCGGCGCGGGCTTGCCGGGAATCCCTGTTGCCCTTGCATGGCCTGGGCTAGCCGTGACGCTCCTCGAGCCGCGGGCCAAGCGGGCCGCCTTCCTCAGCGATGCGGTCGAAGCTCTCCGCCTACGGGCCGTGCGGGTCGAAAAGCTGTCGGCCGAAACGGCGGGCCGCGGCCAATGGCGCGATCGCGCCGGAACGGTCCTCGCGCGCGCGCTGGCCAAGCCCGAAGCCGCCCTGGGCCTCGCCTTGCCGCTGCTAGCCCGCGGTGGCAGGCTCTACATCTATACCGGGCGCGAGGCCGCTCCTGGAGCCCAGGATCTGGCGGCCATCGGCCGGCTGAACGCACGGCTCGTGGAGGCGCGCGAGGTCGTCGTTCCGTACCTTGGTGCGCAGCGACATGTCTGGACCATTGAAAAAGTCGGCCCGACCCCGCCTGGCGTTCCGCCGCCGGCCCGCCTGCGCCGCGAGGGTAAGCGGGCCTGAATTGTTTCACGGGAAACAATCGACCCTGACGGAGGCCTGGTCTTGAGCCTTCCCGGCCAGGACACAAGCGCGCTCTTGATCGATGCGCTGCCTGAGGCCGGCGTCTATGCGGTCGGGGGAAGCGTTCGCGACGCGGTCTTGGCAGAGCTTGGCCGGCGCAAGGGCCGCCAGCCCGACGAAGACTACCTCGTGACCGGCCTGCCGCTGATGACCATCCTCGAACGCCTCGGCCGCCTCGGGCGGGTCGAAGTGGTCGGCGCGTCGTTCGGCGTCGTCAAGTTCACGCGTCGCGACCGCACGGTGGACATCGCCCTGCCGCGCCGCGAACGCTCGACCGGCCCTCACCACCGCGACTTCGACGTCGAATCGGCGCCCGACATCCCACTCGAGGAGGACCTGGGCCGGCGGGATTTTCGGATGAACATGATGGCGCGCGACCTGCGCACCGGGGCCATCATCGACCCGTACGGCGGCCGTGCCGACCTCGAGCACGGCCGCCTCGACACCTTGCGCGCCGAGGCTTTCCACGAAGATCCGCTGCGCATTCTGCGCGGGGCCCAGTTCGCGGCCCGCTTCGAGCTGCGTCCGACCGAATCGGCGCTCGCCGCGATGCGCGCGGCCGCCGACCGCGTAGCGACGGTGGCACCCGAACGCGTCGCCGACGAGCTGACCAAGTTGCTGACGCTATCGGAAAAGCCCAGCACGGGCTTCGAGCTGCTGCGCGACACAGGCGCCCTGGTCCACGTGATGCCCGAGCTGCTCGAAGGCTGGCAAGTGGAGCAGAACCAGTACCACGCCTACACCGTGTACTATCACAGCCTGCGGGCGCTCGACGCGGCGCCGCCCGATCTCGTGCTGCGCCTCGCCGGGCTGCTGCACGACGTCGGCAAGCCGCGCACCAAGGAGGGGCCGCACTTCTACGGCCACCAGCAGGTCGGCGAGCAGATGGCCCGCGAGATGCTCGGACGGCTGCGTTTCAGCGGCGAGGTGATCGATCGTGTGGCACGGCTGATCGCCAATCACATGTACGCCACGGCCGATGTCATAACCGACGCGGGCATCCGGCGCTTCATCCGCAAGGTCGGCCCGGCCAACGTCGACGCGTTATTCGCTCTGCGCCATGCCGACATCGTGGCCAGCGGCCTCCCGCCGCACGATCACGGCGAGAACGAGCGCTTCGAAAAGCGGGTGGAGGCGCAACTGCACGGGCGGCCAGCGCTCAACGTCGGCGATCTGGTCATCGACGGCGGCGACGTCATGGCGCTCATGCGCGAGCTCGGCCTTGCCGGCGGGGATTTTCGGGGTGATGATCGCGTCGGCGCAGCGCTGCGCGCATGTCTCGAAGAGGTCCTCGAAGACCCCGCTCGCAATGAGCGAGACACTTTGCTCGCCATCGCACGCCGCGTTCTAACAGAGCCGACTTCCGATATTGACCCACATAACGGGACAAATGCCTAAGAGAAGTTCTCGCAGCGGGACAAAACGTGTCATTGCCGTCGCCAACCAAAAGGGCGGCGTCGGCAAGACGACGACCGCGGTCAACCTTGCCGCCGCACTAGCCGGGCGGGGGCGGCGCGTGCTGCTCATCGACATCGATCCGCAGGGCAATTCGACCACCGCGCTCGGCATCGACAAGACCCTGGTCGAGCGCTGCATCTACGACGTGCTGCTCAAGAACGCCGATCTTGACGAGGCGACGATGGCGACAGGCATTGAGAACCTCGCCCTCGTGCCCGCCACCTTGAACCTTGCGGGCGCCGAGCTCGAGCTCGTGTCGGCGTTCTCGCGCGAGCAGCGCCTGCGCAACGCTCTGCGCGGCAGCAAGAGCCACTACGACGACATCGTCATCGATTGCCCGCCGTCGCTGGGGTTGCTCACGCTCAACGCCCTGACCGCGTCGCAGTGGCTCATCGTGCCGGTCCAAGCCGAGTATCTTGCGCTCGAAGGGCTCGGCCAGCTGACGCGCGTGATCGATCTGGTGCGCACGCATCTCAACGAGGAGCTGCGCATCATGGGGGTGCTGATCACGATGTACGACGGGCGCACGAATCTGGCGACGCAAGTCGTCGCCGAGGTCGAGAACTATTTTCCGGGCGAGGTCTTCGCGACGCGCATCCCGCGCACGGTGCGGCTGTCCGAAGCGCCGTCATATGGCGCGCCGATAGCGACGTTTGATCCCAAGAGCAAGGGCGCCGCGGCCTACGCGGCGCTGGCCGAAGAGGTGCTGGCACGATGAGCAAACCGCAGCGAGGCTTGGGGCGCGGGCTGGGCGCGCTGTTCCCGGGAGCGAGCGCGCAAGAGCGCCCGGCCGGCGCGCGCACCGTCATCCCGCTCGCGCTTGCGGACATCGCGCCCAATCCACGCCAGCCGCGTCACGCGTTCGATCAGACCGCTCTCGAGTCGCTTTCCCACTCGATCAAGTCCTACGGCGTGCTGGTACCGGTGCTGGTGCGGCCCAAACGCGAAGGACCGGCGCATTACGAGCTCATAGCCGGCGAACGTCGCTGGCGCGCGGCCAAGCTTGCCGGCCTGCGCACGATTCCGGCGCTCGTGCGCGAGACCAAAGACGGTCAGGCGATCGAACTCGCGCTGCTTGAGAACTTGCAGCGCACCGACTTGAACGCGATAGAAGAAGCGGCCGGCTATCGCCAGCTCATCGCGGAGCACGATTTCACGCAAGAAGTGCTCGCGCAGCGGCTCGGCAAGAGCCGCCCGGCGGTCGCCAACGCGCTGCGGCTGCTCTCGCTGCCCGATTCGGTCCAAGCGATGGTGCGCGATGGCAAGCTTTCCGGCGGTCACGCGCGCGCGTTGGCCACGTTGCCGGGGCCAAAGGCCGAGCGGTTGGCGCGCGAAGCCGTCGCGAAGGGCTGGAGCGTGCGCGAGATCGAGCGCGCCGCGTTGCACGCGAGCGGCAAGGCCGGTTCGCCACAGGCGCGCGCCAAGAGCGCCGCACTGCCGCCCGATCTGGCCGAAGTGGAAACCCGTCTGCGCTTCGCGCTCGCCACGCGGGTGAATCTGCGTCGCGCGGCGCATGGCGGTTCGCTGGAGATCCACTACGCTGATGACGACGAGCTGCAGCGTATCGTCGATCGCATCTGTCCGGAGGAAGCATGAGAAGAACCGTGCTCGCACTGGCCCTCGGCCTTGGGTTGCTCGGCGCGTCGCCGCCGCCGCAGCCCGGCGAGCAGGGAGAACAAGTCGACACGCACGCGATCGCCGCGGTCACCCAGTACGTCACCGCGCTGTCGCGCGGCGATTATCAATCGGCGTACGCGCTGCTCACGACGGCGCAGCAGCACTACTTCGGCAACGTGAACAATTTCGCGTCCAACGCGCGCGCGACCCAATACGCGATCCACAAGTTCTCGATCGTCAGCGCGCTGCCGCACGATCAGGTCGTCGAGATCACCGTCTCGCAGCAAGCGACGTTCGTCAACGCGGCGACCGGCGCCGTCGTGGGGGGCACGGTCAAGGAGCCGTATTTCGCGCTCCTGGAGAACGGCGCGTGGCGCGTCAAGCAGCTATATCAGCCCTGGAAATCCTATGCGCCGCATATCACCGGCAGTGCGCAAGGCATCGCGATCACCGTGCACCGCATCGAATTCTACGACAAACGCATCCAGATCGATTGCACGATCCGCAACGGAAGCACGACGCCGGCACAGGTCCTGCCATTGGGCAAGAGCGTGCTCGACGACGGCGCGGCCAAAGTCCCGGCGTTGGACGACGCGACGTTTCCGCTCAACGACGTCGGCTTTTTCGAAGGCTTGCGGCTGCTGCCCGGCCACCAGGCGTCGGGCTACATCAATTTTCCGGTGGCGCAGAAGAAAGACCAGGACCAAACCCTGACGATGACCGTCGCGCCTGCCATCTTCGACGGCGCGGAGCAGCCTTTTGGCGTCGTCGTCGGGCCCATCCATCTCAAGACGTTGTGACGGTTTGCGGCCCGCAAGGCGGTCCGCCAGGGCTCCCTTTCGGGCCGGAGGATATGCCGGAGACCCTTTCGAACCGCCCGCATGAACTGGTAACACACGCAACGCGCGGTCGAGCCACTACGAGGCGCTGCACGGACGTGTTGCTTCTTCTTCGTACCGGTTCTTTGCACGAAAGAGGGCTTGCGATGCAGGTTATGCGGCGAACGGTTGTTGCGCTTGGTGCGGCGGCTGCAATTCTCGCGCTCGTCGGCTGCGGCGGTCTTGGCGTGAACATCGGATCGGGCACATCGCGCAGTTCGGCGGTCGTCAACAAGGTCGGCATCCAGGTCCAGAGCGGCATCAACATCCCACAGGTCACCCGCAATAACTTCCTCCTGATGATCGCCATCGCGTACTACAGCTACGGTGGCCAGCAGTACGTCTCGTCGACGCAAGGCGCGACCTGGACCACGGTGCATGGGTCGGGCGCTATCGGACTGTTCAACGGCGACTGCATCACGCCGTACGTGGCGGGCACCGTATTACAGAACATCTGCGTGTTTGGAGCCCTTCCCGGAACCGCAACGCTCAACGCGACCGTCGCCGGCAACACCGGCACGGTGACCGTGACGGTTCTGTAGCCGCAGCGCGGATCAACGCTCTCAAGGCCGGCGCAGTCCGGCCTTTTTCTTTCCACGAAACCAGAGGCTGAGGCGGTTCGACGCGCATGATCTTGGCAGCACTTCTCGCAGCCGCAGTGGCAGCAGGTCCATCGGCCCTGCCGGGAGGCGTGCCTGGCGTGACGCCTGCACCCGCCGCCTCAACGCTCCCGGGGGTTTCCCCCGCGCCTCCGACGCGCAGCACGGCCACCCCCAGCGCTGCGCCGACCGTCGCTCCTACGCCGACACCGCTTCCAACGCCGACGCCGACTCCGGCACCTCCGGCCGACGTCGCGATCGTCTGGCACATGGCCGCGTCGACGTCGGCGGATGCGAGCGTCCGTGCAGCGGCGATCTCGCTCACAGCCCCCGATTCGATCGGCGCGATCGAGCGCGCGCTGCGCGCGCATCCGCGTACACATTTCTCGCTGGCCATCGACGCGGGCGCGCTCGACGGTCTTGCCCGCGCCGCTTCGGGCGACAGCGCATTGCAGACGATGGCGCAGGGACATCTGATCGGAGGTGCGCGCGCCGACATGCTGCGGCTGCTCGCGCAAGTGCCGGTGCTCGACGACTCGTTGACGATGCTCCCGACCGCGCGCCGCTATCGCGCCCTCGCGGCGGCAGCGCCGCTCGCACTGGCCGGTCAACGCGCGGCCGCGTTCAGCGCGTCCGACTACGTCGAATTTGCAGGCTTCGGAGCGCTCGTGCGCCTCGCCGCGGCGGGCGAGCTGCCCGCCAACTCGCCGCTGTTGCAGAAGAATGCGCTCACCGACGCCG
>DATFYX010000059.1 GCA_035314825.1 Candidatus Eremiobacteraceae bacterium | reverse complement strand
ACCAGCTTCTTGGTCCCCGTCCCCGCCTCGGACAACACCTTGGTGATCGCCGCCGTCAGCGTCGTCTTGCCATGGTCCACATGACCGATCGTGCCGATGTTCACGTGCGGCTTGTTGCGCTGATATTTCTCTTTGGCCATTTCCTATCGTCTCCTAATCGGCGCTCTTGCCGGTGTTCTTGGCGATGATCTCTTCCGCCACGCCCTTAGGCACTTGCGCGTAATGCGCGAACTCCATCGTATAGGTCGCGCGCCCTTGCGTGCGGCTGCGCAGGTCGGTCGCGTAGCCGAACATCTCCGACAACGGCACGGTCGCTGTGATCTTCTGCGCGCCGCCCGGTTCGGGTTCTTGGTGTTTGACGTGGCCGCGCCGTGCGGCAAGATCGCCGATGACGTCTCCGATGAACTGGTCCGGCGTCACCACTTCGACCGACATGATCGGCTCTTTGATGATCGGGCCGGCCGCGCGGTTGGCCTCTTTGAACGCCATCGAACCGGCGATCTTGAACGCCATCTCGTTCGAGTCGACGTCGTGGTACGAACCGTCGAACACCGTCGCTTTGAAGTCGAGCACGGGATAGCCGGCGAGCACGCCCGCCAGCGCCGCTTCGCGCACGCCCTGCTCGATCGGCTTGATGAACTCTTTGGGGATCGCGCCGCCGACCACTTCGCTCTCGAACTCGATGCCCGAGCCCGGCGGCAGCGGCTCCAAGCGGATCCACGCATCGCCGTACTGGCCCTTGCCGCCGGTCTGGCGGATGTAGCGGCCCTCTTTTTCGACGGTCTTGGTGATCGCTTCTTTGTACGCGACCTGCGGCTTGCCGACATTTGCCGCCACCTTGAACTCGCGCAGCATGCGATCGACAATGATCTCGAGGTGCAGCTCGCCCATGCCGGAGATGATCGTCTGTCCGGTCTCTTCGTCGGTGTACATGCGGAAGGTCGGATCCTCTTCGGACAGCTTGACCAGCGCCTGGCCGAGCTTCTCCTGATCGGCTTTGGTGCGCGGCTCGATCGCCTGGCTGATCACCGGCTCCGGAAACGTGATGTTCTCGAGCATGATCGGGAACTTCTCGTCGCACAGCGTGTCGCCGGTCGTCGTGTTCTTGAGGCCCACCGCCGCGGCGATATCGCCGGCCTCGACGCTTTCGACGTCTTCGCGGTGGTTGGCGTGCATGCGCAGGATGCGCCCGATGCGCTCCCGATTGCCTTTGTTCGAATTGTAGACGTACGAGCCGGCCTTGAGCGTGCCAGAGTACGTGCGGAAAAACGTCAGCTTGCCGACGAACGGGTCGGTCATGATCTTGAATGCCAGCGCCGAGAACTTCTCGTCATCGCTGGGCTTGCGCGTGACGATCTTGTCCGGGTGGTCCGGGTCGACGCCTTGCACGTCGGCCAGATCGGCCGGAGACGGCAAATAGTCGACGATCGCGTCGAGCAGCGGCTGGACGCCTTTGTTCTTGAACGCCGATCCGCACAGCACCGGGATGACGATGCCCTTGATGGTGGCGGCGCGCAGCGCCTTGCGGATCTCGTCGGCCGGGATCTCTTTGCCTTCGATGAACTTCTCGGTGAGATGCTCGTCGGTCTCGGCGACCGCTTCGATCAGCTCGGCGCGGTACTTGTGGATCGTCTCTTTCATGTCGGCCGGGACTTCGGCACGCTCCATCGTCTTGCCGAGATCGTCGGTATAGATGGTGGCCGTCTCGCTCAAGAGGTCGACGAAGCCCTGAAATTTGTCTTCTTGGCCGATGGGCAGCTGCACGGGCACCGCGCGCGCGCCCAAGCGTTCGCGGATCTTGGCAACGGCGTTGTAATAGTCGGCGCCGGTGCGATCCATCTTATTGATGAAGATCAGGCGCGGCACTTTGTACTTGTTGGCCTGGCGCCAGACCGTCTCGCTCTGCGGCTGCACGGCCGCCACCGCGTCGAACAATGCGACGAGGCCGTCGAGCACGCGCATGGAGCGCTCGACCTCGACCGTGAAATCCACGTGGCCGGGCGTATCAATAATGTTGATGCGCGTGTCGCGCCAAATGCACGTCGTCGCGGCGGACGTGATCGTGATACCGCGCTCCTGCTCTTGCTCCATCCAGTCCATGGTGGCCGCGCCTTCGTGGACTTCGCCCATCTTGTGCGTGCGGCCGGTATAGAAAAGGATGCGCTCGGTCGTCGTCGTCTTGCCCGCGTCGATGTGCGCGGCGATGCCGATGTTGCGCGTCTGCGCGATCGAGTATTGTCTTCCCATGACGTCCTGTATGCGTGGAGCGGTCTTCATCTGCGTTACCAGCGGTAGTGGGCGAACGCTTTGTTCGCCTCGGCCATGCGATGCGTGTCCTCGCGCTTCTTCACGGCTTGCCCTTGGTTGCCGGCAGCGTCCATGATCTCAGCGGCGAGCTTATCGGCCATGGTACGGCCCGGGCGCGAGCGCGCGAACTGGATCAGCCAGCGCATGCCCATCGCCTGGCGGCGGTCAGGCCGGACTTCCATCGGCACTTGGTAGGTCGCACCGCCGACGCGGCGCGGCCGCACTTCGATGAGCGGCATGGCGTTGTTGAGCGCCTGCGTGAACACGTCCATCGGGTCTTTGCTGGTCTTGCCCTGCACGATATCGAACGCGCCATAGACGATGCCTTCCGCGGTGCTCTTCTTGCCGCGGAGCATGATCTTATTGATGAAGCGTGCCATCGTCCGCGAGTTGTAGCGCGGGTCGGGCAGCACTTGGCGCTTCGGCGCAGGTCCTTTGCGAGGCATATCTTCCTTTTTAATGTAGCGGTCGACTTTATTCGACCGTCGAATTTATTCGACCGTTTACTTCGGTCTCTTCGCGCCGTACTTCGAGCGCGACTGCTTGCGGTTCTGCACGCCTTGCGTGTCGAGCGTGCCGCGGATGATGTGGTAGCGGATGCCTGGCAGATCTTTCACGCGGCCGCCGCGGATGAGCACCACCGAGTGCTCTTGCAGGTTGTGGCCGATGCCGGGGATGTAGGCCGTGACTTCGATGCCGTTGGTGAGGCGCACGCGCGCCACTTTGCGCAGGGCCGAGTTCGGCTTTTTCGGGGTGATCGTCTTGACTTGCGTGCACACGCCGCGGCGTTGCGGGTTGCCCTTCTTGATCGTCTTGGTGCGTTGCGGCAGGTCGGGGTGGCCGGGCTTGGCTCCGGTCAGCGAGACCAGGAACGCCGGCGACTTCGATTTCTTCTTGACCTTTTCGCGCCCGCGGCGCACCAACTGACTGATTGTCGGCAAAACAACCCCTCGTGACCGTCGACGTGTCTGTAGAAAACAAAGAAGACAACGCGCGCGCTGCGCCGCTGCCTCTCCCTGGGGTGTCCCGCCTTGGAGCCTAGTTTAGTCTCTTATAGGGGTGGGGAGCAAACCTCCGGGGATTTTTTTCCTCCCGGCAGGCGCCTGAGCGCCTGGGCCGGTTCGGATGGTGGTACGGTGCCCGTGGGGACACCCGCCCAACCAACGTATTCTATCAAAAGGATACGGCCGCGGTCAAGCCGCGGGAGGCTCTTTTGCCGCCGGCACTGCTTACAGGTCAAAGACGTTGCCGCCTAGATGCCTGCTTGCTGGATCAGCGGGGGAAGCTGCGCCAGGTCGGTGATCGCGAAGTCCGGTCTCGTGACACCCTGCGGATATGACGCGCCTTCGAGATCGGCCCAGGCGGCGAGGAGGCCGGCGGCCTTGGCGCCGGCGACGTCCACCTGCGGGTTGTCGCCGACGTAGATCGTGGTGGCGGCGTTCATCGCGAAGCGCGCCACCGCGATCTCGAACGCCTTCTTTTCCGGCTTCCACGCGTCGATCTCTTCGGACGCGACCACCGGCCCGGGAAAGCCGATGATCTCCGCTTTGAGATGCTGCAGCTGCGTCCAGCCATTGCTCAAGATGCCAAGCGGCATACGCAGAGCAGCGAGCCGTGCGAGCATCTCGGGGGCGCCTGGCATCGGCTTCACGCGCGAGGGCGCAAGCTCGAGCGAGCGAGCGCGGAAGGTCGCCACCGCGCGATCGATCTTGTCTTGCGGACAGCCCCACGAACGCAGACCGTCGCCGACCGCCGTTCCCAATGGCACCCCGGGCTCGTACCGAAAACGATGCAGCACTGCCTGCACGGCCTCATCGCCGGGCGCGATGGGGCAATTCGCCAGCGCGATTTCGCGCAGCGCCTCTTCCTCGAGCTTCCCGTCGACGCCCAACGTGTGGTCGAAATCGAAGAGTACCGCTTCGATCTTCACCATGGCGGACTTGTCCAGACGGAAAAAAAGTCCCGCGCTCTCGAGCGCGGGACCACATTCGCCGGATTCGGCCGGCTCGGTCGAGTAAACTCGACCGCTACATGTCGAGTTCGGTGACCTGCGGGGGCTCGGGCGGCGCTTCGACCGCGAGCGCCGTGCTGTGGCTGGTCTCGCTCTCGGTCGCAGGACCATCCGACAGGATCGGCGCCGGCTCGGCCACCGCGATCGCCGACGCGAGCTCCGCTGCCCGTTCGAACGCGTTCTCGGATTCGGGCAGCACTTCGGCCGGCGCCGGCAGCTCCGGCTCGCCGAAGATGTCGACCTCGCGATAGCGCGGCTGGCCCTTGCCCCATACCTCGACCCCGCGATACTTCGGCATGCCCGTTCCCGCAGGGATGAGCTTGCCGATGATCACGTTCTCCTTGAGCCCGAGCAGCGGATCGTATTTGCCTTCGATCGCGGCTTGGGTCAGGACGCGCGTCGTCTCTTGGAACGACGCCGCCGACAAGAACGACTCGGTCGCCAGTGAGGCCTTGGTCACGCCGAGCAGCACCGTGTCCGCCTCGGCCTGCTTGCGCCCATCGGCCGCGACCTTGACGTTGACGTCTTCGAACTTCTCGTTGTCGAGCATCTGGCCGGGCAGCAGCGACGTGTCGCCCGGATCGGTGACCTTCTTCTTGCGCAGCATGCTGCGCACGATCACTTCGATGTGCTTGTCGTTGATGTCCACGCCCTGGCTGCGATAGACCTTCTGCACCTCTTGCACGAGGTAGTTCTGCAGCGCCGTCTCGCCTTTGATACGCAGGATGTCATGCGGATTGACCGAGCCTTCGATCAGCTGGTCGCCCGCATCCACGCGATCGGCGTCGTGCACGGTGAGGTGCACGTTGAACGGGATCTCGTAGATGTGCTCCTCGCCCTCGGCGTCGGTCACCACGACCTCGCGGATGCCCTTGTCCTCTTGGATGTGGACGCTGCCGCTCTCTTCGGTGATGATCGCCTGGCCCTTGGGCTTGCGCGCCTCGAAGAGCTCTTCGACGCGCGGCAGGCCGGTGATGATGTCCTCGGACGCCACGCCGCCGGTGTGGAAGGTGCGCAGCGTGAGCTGCGTGCCCGGCTCGCCGATCGACTGCGCCGCGATGATGCCCACCGCTTCGCCGATGTCGACCTTGCCGCCAGTCGCGAGGTTGCGGCCGTAGCAGACCGCGCACACGCCGACCTTGGCTTCGCAGGTCAGCACCGAACGGATGCCCACCGTCTTGATGCCGGCCGCGATGATGCGCGACGCCGCATCCTCTTTGATCTCCTCCCCGCGCTTGACGATCACGTCGCGCTTGTCGTCCGGGTTCACGATATCGGCGAACGCGTGCCGGCCGACGATGCGGTTGACCAGCGGTTCGATGATCTCGCGCCCGACCGCGATGTCGGAGACCGTGATGCCTTCGTCGGTATCGCAGTCCTCTTCGCGCACGATCACGTCTTGCGCGACGTCGACCAGGCGGCGCGTCAGATAGCCCGAGTCTGCCGTGCGCAGCGCGGTGTCGGCCAGACCCTTGCGCGCGCCGTGGGTCGAGATGAAGTACTCAAGCACCGTGAGGCCTTCTTTGAGGTTGGCCTTGATCGGGATGCTCAAGATGCGCCCGGACGGGTCGGCCATAAGGCCGCGCATGCCGGCGATCTGCTTGACCTGCGCGATCGAGCCGCGCGCGCCCGAGGTCGCCATCATGAAGATGGGATTGAGCTGGTCCTGCTCCTGGAGCATCGCCTGCGTGACCTCTTCGCCGGTCTTGGTCCAGACGTCGATCGTCTTAGTGTACTGCTCGTCGTCCGAGAACAGGCCCGAACGATACAGCTCGTTGATCGACGCGACCTGCGCGTCGGCGTTGGCGATGAGCTCCGCCTTCTTCTTGGGGATGACGATGTCCATCGTCGACACCGTCGTGCCCGAGATCGTCGCGAAGCGGAAGCCGAGCGTCTTGATCTGATCGAGGAAGCTCGCCGTTTCGGCGTTGCCGTAGTGGCGGTAGCAGTCGGCGATGAGCGCCGTCAGGCCCTTCTTGTCGATCGTCTTGTTGACGAACGGGTGGTTCCAGTTCTCCGGGAACGCCTGGTTGAAGATGACGCGGCCCATCGTCGTCTCGATGAGCTGGCCCTTCCAGCGCACCTTGATGGACTCGTGCAGCGAGATGGCGTGCAGATCGTACGCGACCTGCGCCTCTTTGGCGTTGAAGAACGCGCGCGCGTGCGTCGAGTCGTCGCGCCGCTCCTTCGCGGCCTGCGCGCCCGCCACGTTCGGATCGATCGTGAGGTAATACAGGCCCAGCACCATGTCTTGCGTCGGGATGGACACCGGGTTGCCGTATGACGGCTGCAAGATGTTGTTGCTCGAGAGCATGAGGATGCGCGCCTCCGCCTGCGCGCCCGCGGAGAGCGGCAGGTGGACGGCCATCTGGTCGCCGTCGAAGTCGGCGTTGTACGGCGTGCACACCAGCGGATGGATCTGGATCGCCTTGCCCTCGACCAGCACCGGCTCGAAGGCTTGGATCCCCAGGCGATGCAGCGTCGGGGCGCGGTTGAGCAGCACCGGATGGTCCTTGATGACCTCGTCCAGCACGTCCCAGACCTCGGGTCGCACGCGCTCGACCATGCGCTTGGCGCTCTTGATGTTGTGCGCTTGGCCGCGGTCGACGAGCTTCTTCATCACGAACGGTTTGAAGAGCTCGAGCGCCATCTCTTTGGGCAGGCCGCATTGGTGCAGCCGCAGGTTGGGGCCGACCACGATGACCGAACGGCCGGAGTAGTCGACGCGCTTGCCCAGGAGGTTCTGGCGGAAGCGGCCCTGTTTGCCTTTGAGGATGTCCGAGAGCGACTTCAGCGGGCGGTTGTTCGGCCCGGTGACGGGGCGGCCGCGCCGGCCGTTGTCGATGAGCGCGTCCACCGCTTCTTGCAGCATGCGCTTCTCGTTCTTGATGATGATCTCGGGCGCGGACAGCTCGAGCAGCCGCTTGAGGCGGTTGTTGCGGTTGATGACGCGCCGGTACAGATCGTTGAGATCGGACGTGGCGAAGCGGCCGCCGTCGAGCTGCACCATCGGGCGCAGTTCGGGCGGGATGACCGGCACGGACGAGAGGATCATCCACTCGGGCTTGTTGCCCGAGTGCAAGAACGACTCGACGACCTCAAGGCGCTTGATCGCCTTGATGCGCTTCTGGCCGCTCGTCTCGAGATAATCTTTGCGCAGCTCTTCCTGCAGGCGGTGCAGGTGCAGGTCGCGCAGCAGCTCGCGCACGGCTTCGGCGCCCATGCCCGCACGGAACGCGCCGCCGTACTTGTCGCGGTACTCGCGGTACTTTTGCTCGGTGAGGATCTCGCGCTTCTGCAGCGGCGTTCCGCCGGGATCGATGACGATGTACGCGGCGAAGTAGATCACCTTCTCGAGCTGTCGCGGCGACATGTCGAGCAGGATGCCGATGCGGCTGGGCACGCCCTTGAAATACCAGATATGCGAGACCGGCGTCGCCAGCTCGATGTGGCCCATGCGCTCGCGGCGCACCTTGGCGCGCGTGATCTCGACGCCGCAGCGGTCGCAGATCATGCCCTTGAAGCGGATGCGCTTGTACTTGCCGCAGTGGCATTCCCAGTCTTTGGTCGGACCGAAGATCTTCTCGCAGAACAGGCCGTCGCGCTCGGGCTTGAGCGTGCGGTAGTTGATGGTCTCCGGCTTCTTGACCTCGCCGAACGACCACGCGCGGATCTGCTCCGGACTGGCCAGCCCGATGCGCATCGCGTCAAAATTGTTTACGTCTACCATTTACTTCCGATCCATCCGGTCGAATAAATTCGACCGCTCCAATCTTGGGTCGAGCAAACTCGACCGCTCCATCTTCCTTGTTATTAAGGCTCGACGTCCTCGATCGAGCCGAGGCCCACTTCGGACAGACCCTCGGCCGGCTCTTCCACGCCGAGCGAATCCTCTTCTTCGTCTTCGCTCTCGGGCTCGATGACGACCGTGCTGGTGGCCGCGGCCAGAGCCTCGGCCTCTTCGACGTCGCCTTCGGAGCCGGCGCGGCGCGGGCGCGAAGCCGCCGTCGTCGGCGCCGGCGCCACGAGTTTTGGATCCTCATCGCCCATGAGCAACCCGATCTCGCTGGCCTTCTCGCTGGCGTCCTCGTCGGTGAGCCGGATCTCGATCTCCTCGCGGTTCTCGGTGAGCACCTTGACGTCGAGCGCCAAGCTCTGCAGCTCCTTGATGAGCACCTTGAACGACTCAGGGACTCCAGGCTCGAGCACGTTCTCGCCCTTGACGATCGCCTCGTACGTCTTGACGCGGCCGACGACGTCGTCGGACTTGACGGTCAACAGCTCTTGCAGCGTGTACGCGGCGCCGTAGGCTTCGAGCGCCCACACTTCCATCTCGCCGAAGCGCTGGCCGCCGAACTGGGCCTTGCCGCCCAGCGGCTGTTGCGTGATCATCGAGTATGGACCGGTCGAGCGCGCGTGGATCTTGTCGTCGACCAAGTGCGCTAGTTTCATCATATAGATCTGGCCGACGGTGATCTCGCGGTTGAACGGCTCGCCCGAGCGGCCGTCGTAGAGCATGGTCTTGCCCGAGATCGGCAGCTTGGCGCGGCCCAGCCACTCGCGGATGTCCGACTCGCGCGCGCCGTCGAACACCGGCGTCGCGATGTGGAAGCCGAGCAGCTTTGCGGCCCAGCCCAGATGCGTCTCCATGATCTGGCCGATGTTCATGCGGCTCGGCACGCCTAGCGGATTGAGCACGATCTCCACGGGCGAGCCGTCGGGCAGATACGGCATATCCTCTTCGGGCAGCACTTTGGCGATGACGCCTTTGTTGCCGTGGCGGCCCGCCATTTTGTCGCCTTGCATGATCTTGCGCTTTTGCGCGACGTAGACGCGCACGAGCTCGTTCACGCCGGGGGAGAGCTCGTCGCCGTTCTCGCGCTTGAACACCTTGACGTCGATGACTTTGCCTTTTTCGCCGTGCGGCACTTTCAAGGACGTGTCGCGGACTTCGCGTGACTTCTCGCCGAAAATGGCGCGCAGCAGCCGCTCCTCGGCGGTCAGCTCGGTCTCGCCTTTCGGCGTCACCTTGCCGACGAGGATGTCCTCAGGGCGGACCTCGGCGCCGATGCGCACGATGCCCTGTTCGTCGAGATCCTGCAGCGCGTCTTCGCCTACGTTGGGGATGTCGCGCGTGATCTCTTCAGGTCCGAGCTTGGTGTCGCGCGCTTCGCACTCGTATTCCTCGATGTGGATCGAGGTGAAGCGGTCTTCTTTCACCAGGCGTTCGGAGATCAGGATCGCGTCTTCGTAGTTGTAACCTTCCCACGGCATGAACGCGACGAGCACGTTCTGGCCGAGCGACAGCTCGCCGCCCGAGCTCGACGGCCCGTCGGCGATGATGGCGCCCTTCTTGACGTGATCGCCCTTGCGCACGATCGGCGCCTGGTTGATGCACGTGCCGGCGTTGGAGCGCGTGTACTTGAGCAGCGGATAATTCTTGACCACGCCGTTCTTGTTGCGCACTTCGATGCGATCGGCGGTCACGCCGACCACTTCGCCCGGCTCCTCAGCGACGACCACGCCACCCGAGTCCTTCGCGGCGCGATGCTCCATGCCGGTGCCGACCAGCGGCGGATCGGGCACGAGCAGCGGCACCGCTTGGCGCTGCATGTTCGCGCCCATGAGCGCGCGGTTGGCGTCGTCATGCTCGAGGAACGGGATCAGCGCGGTCGCGACCGAGACGATCTGCTTGGGCGAGACGTCCATCAGGTGCACGTCTTGCGGCGCGCTCTCGATGTACTCTTCGGCGTAGCGGCAGGTGACCAGATCCTCGATCAGACGGTTCTTGGCATCCAGCTCGGAGTTCGCCTGAGCGATCCGGAACTGGTCCTCTTCGTCCGCCGTGAGATAGACGATGTCATCGGTCACCGAGCCCTTGCGCACGATGCGGTAGGGCGTCTCGATGAAGCCGTACTTGTTGACTTTGGCGTATGTCGCCAGCGACCCGATCAGGCCGATGTTCGGGCCTTCTGGCGTCTCGATCGGACAGATGCGGCCGTAGTGGCTGTGGTGCACGTCGCGCACCTCGAAGCCGGCGCGCTCGCGCGACAGGCCGCCCGGGCCGAGCGCCGACAGGCGGCGCTTGTGCGTCAGCTCAGCCAGGGAGTTGGTCTGGTCCATGAACTGCGACAGCTGGCTCGAGCCGAAGAACTCCTTGATCGCCGCGACCACCGGGCGGATGTTGATCAGCACCTGCGGGGTCACGGTCTCGAGGTCTTGCACGGTCATGCGCTCGCGCACGACGCGCTCGAGGCGCAGCAAGCCGACGCGGAACTGGTTTTGCAGCAGCTCGCCGACCGAACGCACGCGACGGTTGCCCAGATGGTCGATATCGTCCACGTGCTGGGTGCCGTTGACGACCTCGACGAGGTGGCGCACCACGCCGATCATGTCCTCTTTGGTGAGGTGGCGCAGCGCCTTCTCCTTGACGTGGCCGTGGCCGTCCTTGATGTCTTCGACGCGTGGCGGCTCGTAGTTCATCAGCGCGAACTGCTTCTCGAGCTTGCGGTTTACCTTATAGCGGCCGACCGCCGCGAGATCGTAGCGCTTGTCGTCGAAGAACGTGTTGCGCAGGAGCGTCTCGGCGTTGTCCGGATTCTCGGGCTCGCCCGGGCGCAGCTTCTTATAGACCTCTTTGAGCGCGTCTTCGCGCGTCTTGACGTCCTTGTCTTTTTCCAAGCAGTTCTCGATGATCGCCGGCACTTCGCCCGTGACCGGATCGGCGAACAGCTGGCGCAGCGCATCGTCCGACTCGTACTTCTTGTCCAACGCCCGGATGAAGGTCGTGACGATGATCTTGCGGTTCTTGTCGATGCGCACGCCGATCGTGCCCTCGGACGTGTCGTTCTTGCCGCCGTTGTCGGTCTCGAACTCGATCCACGCGCCGCGATTGGGGATCACGGTGGCGATGAAGATCGGCCGCCCGTTGGTGTCCGTGTCCTGCAAGAAATAGACGCCTGGAGAACGGACGAGCTGGCTCACGATCACGCGCTCGGCGCCGTTGATCATGAAGGTGCCCTTCTCGGTCATGAGCGGCAGATCGCCCATGAAGATCTCTTGGTCGGGGATGCCCTTGATCTCGCCCGACTCGGACGTGATGAGGCGGACGCGCACGCGCAGCGGCGCGCAGTACGTCATGTCGCGCTCGCGGCATTCCTCGACCGTGTACTTGGGCTCGCCGAGGCTATGCTCGCCGAACTCCAGGATGAGGTTGCCGGTGAAATCCTTGATCGGCGAGATGGACGCGAACGCTTCGCGCAGTCCGTCGGTGATGAACCAGTTGAACGACTCCTTCTGGAGCTCGATCAGATCCGGGATGTCCAGCGTGTGCGGGATCTTGGCGAAGGTGAAGCGCTCTTGCCCCTTTTGGTAGCCCTTGGCCTCGATCGTGCCGCTCTCGACCGCCTTGACGACGCCCTTGGTCTCGATGAGCGACTCAAGCGCGGCGCGCGGGTCGATGAGGCGCAGCAGCCGCGCGATCGGCCGCGGCGCGCGCATGCGCGCGGCCACGCGCGAAACGACCGCTTTGCGGCGCGCGGTGGTTTTGACCTTAGCGGCCTTGACCGGCTTCTCTTTGGGTGCCTTGGGGGTGCGGGTGCGTGTGGTCGCTTTCGGAGTCTTCATCTATCTCGTCGTTACCTTTGCGGGCGGCGCGCATGGTTGAGCGTCGGCGAGCGTTGCTCGCCATCTATCTTCTTACAGTGGCGTTTGTCGGTCTGGCTTCAGGGGATGAAAAAGACGATACGCGGCGGGGTCCCGGCGGTTCGGTGGCGAGGCTGCAACTCGCACCACTCCTGTCGGTCGGCGCTATCGTCCCAAGGTGGCACAGACAAACATTATAGCATGAAATGCACGCTTGTCAAACGGGACAGTAGGACCCGGGCCCGCCGGCGCCGACGGGACAAAACTTAGGTCGCAGAGGCGGGTGCCGGCTCGAGCATCTGGCGTTCGTAGAGCGAGGCGTAGAGCCCGCCCCGGCGCAACAGCTCCTCGTGCGTCCCGTGTTCTACTATACGTCCCTCCGACAGCACGAGGATCATCGTGGCCCGGCGGATGGTCGAGAGCCGGTGGGCGATGATAAATGTCGTGCGTCCGACCAGCAGATGATCCAGCGCCTCGCCGATCAGCGCCTCCGAGTGGGCGTCCAAGGACGAAGTGGCCTCGTCCAAGATCAGGATGCGCGGGTCGCGCAGTATCGCCCGCGCGATCGCGATGCGCTGGCGTTCGCCGCCGGACAAGCGTGCGCCGCGCGGGCCGACGAGTGTCGCATAGCCGTCCGGCAATTTGGAGATGAACTCGTGCGCGTTGGCCAGCCGGGCGGCCTCTTCGATCTGTGCGCGCGTCGCGTCGAGCCGGCCGTAGCGTATGTTCTCCTCGATCGTGTCCGAGAAAAGCTGAGGGTCTTGCGGCACTATGGCGATCGCCTGGCGCAGCGAACGCAGCGTGATACCGTTGACGTCCTGGCCGTCGACCGCCACCGAGCCGCCGGTCGGCTCGTAAAAGCGCGGCACCAGATTCACGAGCGTCGTCTTGCCCGAACCTGACGGCCCGACCAGCGCCACCACTTCCCCAGGCGCGACGGCAGCCGAGATGCCCTTGAGCACGTCGCGCGCGCCGTCGTAGCTGAAGCGCACGTCCACGAACTCGACCGCGCCTTTGACGTCGCGCAGCTCGACGTGATCGGGCTCGTCCGGGGATTCCGCGGGCAGATCCATGACCTCGAAGACGCGCGTTGCGGCGGCGTACGCCTTGTTGAGGCTGCCGATGTAGTTCGATAGCTGCGAGATGGGGTTCGCCACGGTGGTCGTCACCGTGAAGAACATGAAGAACTTGGTGACCGTCAGCGTGCCCGCGACCACCTGGAACAGCGCGAAGCCGGCGAGGATCAGCACGCCGACCATGACGGCGAAGTCGATGACCGGGGTCTGCGTCAGCGATATCTGCGCCAGCTTCATCGATGCGCCGAAGTTCGCGGCGTTGCGCTCGTCGAAGCGCGCGATCTCGTATCGTTCGCGCGTGAACGCCTTGATGATGCGCATCGACTCGAGCGATTCCTGGAGCAGCGAGTTGAGATCGGCGATGCGGTTGAGCGCTACGGTGGTGGCGCGGCGCAGCAGGCCGGAAAACGTGTAGACGGCCCAGATCACGATCGGCGCGACGGCCATCGTCACCAGTGTGAGCTGCCAATTGAGATAGAACATGAACGCCAGACCCGCCACCAAGGTCAGACTCGCGCTGACGAAGAGCGGCAGCGCCGACACGCCCTCGACCAAGATATTCATATCGTTGGAGAAGCGCGACAGGATGTCGCCGGCGCGCCACTTGTCGAAGGTCGGCAGCGCGAGGTACTGGATGCGCGCGAACAGGTCGCCGCGAATCTTGCGCACGACCTGCTGGCCGACCGAGGTGAGCGTGTAGCCGCCGAAGTACTGCGCGGCGTTCTTCACGACGTTCAGGCCAAGCGCGGCGCCGAGCGCGATCGCCAGCCCCTGGACGCTGCGCTCGGTGACGGCTTGGACCAGCAGCTTCACCGCGCCCGCGTAGCCGACCGTGGCCAGCGAGGCCAGCGCGCTGAGCAAGAGGCCGGCCAGCATCGGCACGATGAACGGGCGCAGGTAGCTGACCAGCCGCGTCGAGGTCATTGCTTATGATGTTTGGTGAAACTCAGGCCGAAGCCTCGCGGCAGAGCCGGCTAGGGGGCTGCAAACTCGGCCAATCACGGGCGACGGTCGAATAAATTCGACCGCTACATCTCGCGGAAGGCGCGGTAGCGCGCGAGGAATTCGCGCGCCGCGCGTTCGTGGTCGACGACGGGGCGCGGGTAGACGCCCGGCGTGAAAAAGCCCAGCTCGATCTGGTGCTGCCGGTCGACTCGCCATGGCGCGAGCGCGGCCGCGGTGGGTAGCTTGCGCAATTCGGGGATCCAGCGGCGCACGTACACGGCCTGCGCGTCGAATTGGCGCGCCTGCTTCTCGGGATTATAGATGCGCGGGTAGGCCGCTTGATCCGAGCCGACGCCGGCCAACCACTGCCAATTCCCGTCGCACAGCGCTTCGTCCGCGGCGAGATGCTCGTCCATCCAGACGCGCCGGCCTAAACGCCAGTCCAGGCCTAGGTCGAAGCAGCAGAACGACGCGGCGCAGATCGCGGCGCGCTGGTGCACGAGCCCTTGGCCGCGCAGCTGGCGCATCGCCGCGTCCACCAATGGATAGCCGGTCCGCCCGTCGCGCCACAGCTGCAGCAGCGCCCCGTCATCCGACCATGAAAATGAGCGCATCTTCTCCTGCAGCGATTCGTCATGCAGCTCGGGGACGAAGTATGCCAGCTGGATGAAGAAATCGCGTATGGCGAGCTGGCGCAAGAACAGCCCCATCGAGGCGCGTTCCTGCGCCAGGGTCCACGACCACGACATGCGGCGCGCGAGCGCACGGTGCACGACTCGCGGGCTGATGCAGCCGAAGCGCAAGTACGGCGCGAGGTTGGAAGTCCCATCGCGCGCCGGATAGGGTGCGTTCGCAGCGTAATCCGCGGCGCGCGCGGTGCTGAATTTCTCCAACGCGCCGTAGGCGGCGGCCTCTCCGGGCGCGAGCGCCGGCGCAGTGTCTTCGCCCGGCAGGGCGCCCGGCTGATCATCGCGTCCATCGGGAAACGATTCACCCGACGGCACGTCGACGTCGAGGGCCTGCCAGGCCGCCAAGAATGGCGGAAACACCCGATACCCATCACCGGCTGACTGTTTCCTGTGCGCGACCGCTTCAGGCTCGTGGACGACGTCGCCTTTGAGCGCATGCAATTCGATGCCGGCAGCGCGCAACGAGTCTGCCGCCGCGAATTCCACGGCGCGCTCGGCGCGCACGTAGGAGCGCGAGCAATACACGGATTGCGCACCGAGCCGCCGCGCGGTTTCGACCAGCGCCGGCCCCGGTGACCCGCCGATCACGGTAAGCGTCGCGTCGCGTTTGTCGAGAGCGGTGCGCAGCGCGCGAAGCGAGCCGGCGACGAATGCGCTCTGGCGCGGATTGAGACGCGCAAGCTCGTCCGGACAGAACACGGCAAAGACGGGACCGCCCGCCGCGATCGCGGCATGCAGGCCGGGGTTGTCCGTGAGGCGCAGGTCGCGCCGGAACCAGAACAGGCTTGCGCTCATGACGGCGATAACGCAGCGCGCCGCTCGGTCGCGTTGGACCGGCGGCGCGCGGCGATGCGGACGGCGGGCTGCGTCGTTACTTCAGCGACGCGACGTACGCGGAGACGTTGGCGACATCGGTCGCGGACAGCGGCAGCTTCGGCATGCCGGAATCCTTGTCGACGCCGGTCGGATTCTGCACCATGTAGGCGACTTGACCTGCTTTGATGCCGATGCCGGCCAGGCTCGGTCCGACCGTGCCGTTCTTGCCGCCCGCGCCGTGGCAGCTCTCGCAGTTAGCGGAGAAGACCTTGGCGCCCGCGGCGACGTTACCGGCGCCGACCGTCGCCGATGGAAGCTTCGAGAGCGGGATCGGCAACGTGACCGCTGCGACCACGTGCTTCATCCCGCCGGCCGCGTTGGACATCGTGTTACCCGCGCTATGCGCGGCGTTCGACATCGAGTTGGCGGCGTTGTTGGCCATGTTGCCCGCGTTGGCCGCGGCGGTCGCGACGGCGGCTGCGGCGGTCGCGGCGGTGGTCGCCGCCGTGTTAGCGGCTGAATTCGAGCCCGAGGATGAGTTGTCCGATTTCGTGCAGGCGACTACCGTCAGTGCGATGCTCGCGACGAGCACCATGAGCAAAATCGATACTTTTCTCACCGTTGATCGCTCCTTGCAAAGCGCCGTTGGAGTGGCGACGGCTTAGGGGGGCCGTCGCGCCAATCCTTCACCTGACTCCCGGACGAACGACAGTGCGAACGCACCCGCGCCGACGAACGCGGCGACCAGCGCGAACAGCAGACGGTACCCCAACCCCAGGTCGCCGCTGGCTTCCCCGACGCGATCGACGAGCAGTCCGCCGACGATCGGCGCGGCCACCTGCGGCGCGGATGCGCCGAGATTCCAGATGGCCATGAGCGCGCCGGCCCGGCCCGGCGGCAGCAGATTCGTGGCAAGCGCCCAGTCGACCGAGTAATACGCGCCCCAGCCGACGCCGAGCGCGACGGCCAGCGCCCAGATCGGCGCGAGCGTGGTCGTGAACGTCAAAGCAAGCGACCCTGCTGCGAGTAGGGCGAGCGCTATATAGATGATAGATTTTTTCGGCATGCGGTCGCCGAGCAGCCCCGCCGGCACCGTTCCCACGAGCGAGCATCCGACCATGACGAGCAGCAGCGTCAGGCTGGCCGATTGGTAACGGTCGACGTGCTGTGCGAAGCGCAGATAGAAGCCGAGGAACGGCAAGATGAGATACAAGCCCGAGCTCACGAGAGCGCGCGAGACGATCAGCCACCAGAAGCTGGCGCGCTGCGGCCAATCAGCCAGCACCGGCTGTGCCGGCGCCACGTCGGCGTCCGTCTCGCCCACGCCGAGCAGCGTGACGGCGAGCGCGACCAGCAGTGTCGCGGCGATGACCGAGACCAGGACGAGAAAGCTATGCGTGTACATCTGCGGCGTCACGCCTGGGCCCGGCTGATGCACGACCAGTTTTGCGAGCAGCAAGCCGGCGGCTGTGCCCGCTAGCCGCATCAACCCCATATATGCAGAGGCGCGCCCTTGGGCGGCTTTGGCGATGCGGTCGGGGATCAGCGCCTGATACGGACCACCTGCGATGTTGAGCGAGACTTGCACCGCTGCGAAGGCGACGACGACCGCCCCGAACGACGGCGCTAACGCGAACGCATACAGCGCCGCCACATCGAGCAGCGTGCCGGCGATGATGAACGGCATGCGTTTGCGCAGCACGTCCGAGGCGCGCCCGGCGCCGTACTGAGAGAGGATGGCCAGCATCGCGCCGATGCCGCCGAGTATCGCCGTGGCGCGCCCGTACGCCGTGGGCGGCATGAAGCGTGCGATCTCCGCCTGCAGCGTCGCGCCGAGCAACGCGGCCCAGTGCAGCTCCCATGCGAACCAATAGAACGACAATGCGAACTGATTCTGCACACGCGGCGGTGCAGATCGGGTCATCGCGCCGGCGCGTCCATGAAGCGCTTGCGCGCGTATTCGAAGTCGGCCGCCTCGTCGCAATCCATGGCTAGTGCCGGGTCTGCGCCCCGCACCGCCATCACGTTGCCCCCGATCAGCGCGCTCAGACGCGCCTGTACGTCGTCGACCGTGAGCCGCCTGGTCGCGTAGCGCAGTGCCAGGGCCGGACCGAGGAGCGCCGCCAGCGTCAGCAGATTCTTGCGCGCCGCGAACCCGCGTCTGATCAACGCCTCATTGCGAAGCATGAGCGGCGCATCGAGCACCAAGATGCTGCCGCCGGTCCATTCGCCGTCGGCAAGCGTCGCGAAACTCGAACGCGCCCCGGGGAAAGCTCCTAAGAATTCCGAGCGCGTGAAGATCGGATACGCGCACCGCACGTCGGGCGGCACGAGGCGCAACAGGGCGGCGATGGCACCCGCGGTGACGAACGGCAGGTCGGCCGCACACGCGAGGCAACGGCCGCCGCCGGCGCTGCGCAGCGCGGCGATCACATTTTCTTCGCCGCTGGCGCGCTCGTCCGACCACTCGTCGACCGCAAGGCCGCCCTCGCGCACGGCGCGCGGTCCCACGACGCTGATGCGGCCGATCTCCGGCACGCCGCGCAGGGCGTCGACGAGCGTGGCGAGCAGCGTCTTGCCGCCGATGCACGCCAACGCTTTGATGTCGGTCGCATACTCGCGGGCTTGCGCCGGCTCCAAGCGGCCGGCCGCCGCGATGACCGCACTGATCATGCGCCCGCGCTTTGCAGCGCGTCTGGTCCGGCCCTGCACACGATCGCGGTCTTCTTTCCCCGGATCGTCGTGCACAGCAGGACGGCCCGCTCGGCACCTGCCGGCTTGACGAGCACGGCGATCTCGTCGGGGCGCAACGGGAACGCGCGCGTCTTGATGACGAGTTCGCCGATGTCGCGCGCGCGCAATGCGGCGCGCAATCGCTTCGCGTTGAACGGCATGCTCTCGATGACCTCGAACCAGCGGACGAACGGCCGGCGGGGAGCGCTGCCGGCCGTCATATAGGCGACGTCGGGATCGAGCAGCGTCGCGCGCGTCTCAGCGCACAGAGCGCCGATCAGGCCGGCGCGGATAACCGCCGGATCGGGCTCGCCGACAAAACGCTGCATGTCGCCGGCCACGGCGCGGAATGGCTGCGCATCGAGCACATGCGTGCCCGCCGCATCGATGACCGTGGCTCGTCGCGCGCCGTGACCGCGAGCCAGAGCGCCGCACCAGATCACCGCCTCTTTGCACTCGCCGCGCTCGGACACGTACTCGAGCTCGACCGGCGCTGCGCACATCGCGGCTAGCCGGTCGGCGTCCACCCGCAGGCCGGGAGCGACTTTCACGCCCAGCGCGCGATCCTTCAGCTCGCCCGCACGTTCCATTATGGCCTGCAGCGGCGGCTCGTACTGATCCGCTCGAGCGGTCCGCCCACCTGCCGTCCGCCGCGACGGGTCGGCGAACGCTGCATCATGGCGCAGCGGCCACGCCAACGCATCACCGAGATGGAAGGTGATCGCGCTTTCAAGGCCGTACGCGCGGGCGTTCAAGCGAGCGCAGGCGAGCGTGTCGGCATTGCGGTCGATGCCGTCGACATGTCCGCCCGCCTGCATGGCGCGCGCGATCGCGACGGAATCGGAGCCGATGCCGCAGCACAGGTCGGCGACGCGGGGGTAGCCGGCGAAGCGGGCGGCGCGATGGCGAGCCACGGCCTCCGATGACGATTGTTCGTAGCCCTCGCGCGTGAAGTACATCTCGCCGGCGCGCGTGAACTTGCGGGCAGCCCGTGCTCGCCGGCGCGCGAACGAAGTCGCCAGGGCGGCGCCCGCCAAAGCCGGGCCAGCCAGCTTGCGCGCACGAGCTGCCGCTGCGGTCATCGCGCTTTCGGTGAAGTCCGAGAGGGCGCGCAGCAGCGCCTGGCCCGCGGGCGTCGCCAGCTGCTCGTATGGGTTGATCGCGTCAGGACCGATAGATCACGCGTCCTCGGGCACGCGGATCACATGCAGCCCGCCCGCGCCTTCGAGGTTCTGCGCCGCCGCCGCAGCGCGCGCGGCGTCAAGCCGCGCGACCACGGCGAAGCCATGATGTTCGATCTCATCGACGATGCGAAACGCGATGTGCGTCGAGCGCTGCGGCGCAAGCGCACCGCCAAGCGTGGCGCCGGCAAGCGCGCCGACCACCAGGAACAAGAGCGCGCTGCCGATCAGGCGATAGTGCGGATCCAGCGGCAGAACGCCAAGGGACGGGAATAACGAGATCGCCGCGCCGGCGAGCGCGCCGACGAGCGCGCCCACCACCCCTCCACGGTCGACGTTGCGTGCGCCCAGCGCGGCCGATGCCAGCCCTGGAGCGCCGGCCAGCGGATCCGCCGGATCGACATCGTCGGCGATGCCCAACTCGTGCGCCAGCTGCGTCGCAGCAGGTCTTGCCGATCCCACGGCGCCGATCGCCACCTCTGCCGGCGCGACGCCGCTATCGAGCAACGAGCGGACCCCGGCCTGCGCCGCCGGTGCGTCTGTGAACGCGCATGCGACGAACACCAGCGGCGATGGTGAAGGTGACTGCATCGGGTCGCGTAATTCCCCTCAGGCCGCAACGAGTCCCGCGGCTCAAGCCGGCGGCACGTGATCGATGGGATCGAATGGACAAAGAGAAAGTTCTCGTGGGCAGATCGGTGAGCGTACGCGCGCGCGACGTCGAACCGGAATATTTCACCGACGTGCACCGCGCGTGGGTCGGCCATGCGGGGCGCGTCCACGCGATCGTTCCCGGCGGCGCGGATAATCCGTTGATCAAAGTCGGTTTTGCCGACGGAACGCAGATCGTCTTCTACCGCCTGGCAGACCTCGACGTCGATCGAGCGGGCGAGCTCGACACGCCCAAAAGGCACGGCGAGCGCGCAAGCCACCTACCGAAGCTGGACTGACAACCACTCTAAGCCCTGGACCACCCGCGGCCCATTGCGCTCGAGGATCGAATCCTCGGGCGGGCGCACCACGCGTCCGCGCTGCACGGCGCTCAGGCTGCGCCACGGTTCGCGCGCTCGGACGTCGGCACCGAACGGCGTGTCGTTCGAAACGATGATGACCTGCGGGTCCGCGCGCACGATCGCTTCAGCGCTCAGATCGGGGTATGGTTGATCGAGCCCGCCGGCTATGTTGTCGCCGCCGGCCAGCGCGATCAGATCGCTGATGTAGGACGACTTGCCGGCGGTGAACCCGGGCAGCCCGAGCAAGAACAGCACGCGCGGACGGCGGCCGCCGCGCCGCTGCGCAGCGACCAGGCGCGCGAGCTGCTGCTTGATCTGGAGCGCCAGCGCATCGCCCTGCGCCGAGCGGTCACACGCGCGTGAGACGCCGGCGATGTCGGCGTACAAGTCATTGAGCCGGCGGTTGGGGAGGTACACCACGGGCACCCCGAGGCGCGCGTTGATGGACGACCCTTCGTGCTCCTGGTCGTGCAACGCGACGACCACTGTCGGGCGCAGCTGGGCGATGCGCTCGAGATCCGCGTGCGCGAGGTCGGCGACGTGCGGCAGCGTCTTCGCCGCGGCAGGATAGTCGTCGTATCGCGTGTCGGCGATCAGCGCGTCGCCGCAGCCGACCGCGTAGGCGATCTCGGTGAGCGACGGCGCAAGTGTGATGACGCGCGGCGTTCCCGATGCGATCGAAGCCGCCGGCGTGACGGCCGCGTCCGGCCGAGCGTGCGCACATGCGCACAGCGCGCCGACCAGTGCTAGCCACGCGGCCGCATGGGCGCCGCGCGCGGTTCTCCATCGCATCGTCAATGCGCGGTGAGCCGCACGCTGAACGTCGTGCCGAGCACGGGATAGCCGTACACTTGCGGCACCCGTTCGTCGGTGATGTTGTCCAGCCGGAGCAACAGAGTGAGATGCCTCGCGATGTTGCGCGACACATGCAGCCCCACCGTCGCATACGGCGGCAGCAGATGGACGTTCTCCTCGTCGGCGTATTGGCGGCCGACCACCAGCACGTCGATGCCGTCTTCGCCGATCGCCTCCACCGGCTGGGGATCGTAGCCCGCGCGCCGCCAGATCTCGAATGCGGTGGTCGTGCTCGGGCGATAGAGCAGCCGGTTGCCGCTCGTGACCACTCCGTTGATGTCGGGCGCGGTGCTCAAGTCCTGCGCCACGGGATACGCGGTGTACGAGGCCTGCGCGCCGAGTCGCCTGCTCTGCGCGTTGCTCAGCTGGACGCTGAAACCTCGCACGCGAGCGCGGCCGACGTTGAACGGCAAGAAATCGCCGAGCGTGTCGATCGCCTGGTTGACGATGAGGTTGTTCGTGTCGCTGCCGAAGAACGTGGCGGAACCGTCGATCGCACGGTCGTCGGTCAGCACTCCGGCGTCGAAGGTCGAGGCATACTCCGGCTGCAGCGCCGCATTGCCGAAACCCGGGAAGTAGCGCTCGTCAAGATTGGGCGCGCGGAACGAGCGCGCGTAGCTCGCGCGCAGCAGCGTGCCGTACAGCCCCGCCTCGCCGCCGACCTGCTGGCTCGCCGCGAAGCTCGGCAGCGTCGTGGCGGCGACGCCTTGCGTGTGGGCGCTCTGAACGGCCGCGTCCAACTGCAAGCCGCTGGGGCTATGATATTCGTCGCCCAGGTAGACATCGGTGGTCGAGTCGCGCGCGACGAGCTGCATCGGGCTATACGTCGTGCCTTGGAACAGTGCGACGGTGCCGTTCTGCTCGTACTTGGCCGTGATCGTGTCGTCGTTGCCGGCTGCGACGGTCTCGAGCACCGAGAAGCCCCGCTGCGTGGCGGTGGTCAGCGTGTCGTACGGAAACGACGGCGTCGTGTCGTAGAAATGCAGCCGGCGGCCGTCGACGTAGAAGATCGCGCTGGTCGAAGCGTTCGACGACGCGTAGGTCAGATTGAGGGAGTTGCGCTCGACATCGCGCTGCTGGCGTGCGAAGACGCTGGTGAATTGAGGGCCGAACTCCGTACTGCCGGGAGCGCCGAGCTCGCTTGTATTGTCGTCCACGTGTAGCGCAGCGTCGAAACGGCGGCCGAAATGCAAGCATGCGCACAGCGTCACATCCGACGCGTGGAGATCGTTGTTCGTGCGCGTGCCGTTCGGTATGCTCTCAAAGCCCGGGTAGTCAAACGTGTTGCTCGCCGAGCGGGTGAACGCGTCGACGCGGAGACCCCCGTCGGGCCCGGCCGCGGTCACACCCGCGCCGCTTGCGAACTCTCCCTCGTATCCGATCTGAGCGTAGACGGAATCCCCCGGTGGCGACAACGGACGTTTGGTGAGGATCTCCACCACGCCGCCGATCGCGCCCGACCCGTAGCGCGATGAAAGCCCGCCTTCGATCACGGAGATGCGCTCGACACCGTCGAGCGGCATGGACGTGAAGTCGGTGATGCCCGTATCGCCTTCGTTCACGGGCCGGCCGTCCAAGAGGATCAAGGTCTGCGACGCGCTGTCGCCGCGCAGCGCCACGGTCTGCAGCGCCCCCGCCGTGCCGGCCTGACGGACCACGACGCCGGGGACGAAGCGCAGCACGTCGCCGATCGTGCGCGCGCCCAGGCGCGCAAGCTCGGCGATGGGAAGCGTGTAACCCTCGCGCGGGCCGGCGTGTGCGACGATCTTGCCCAGATAGTTGTCGTAGTGGGTGATGACCGACGGTGTCGGCGACGGGCTCGGACTTGGCGAGGGCGCCGATCCTGCCGCAACTGCCGTTGCGGGCACGGCGCCGGCGAGCAGTATCCAGCAGGCAGCGCCCAACGCACGCGACCTCAGCGCGGACTGCATACGATGTAGCCCTGTGCGTCGCGATGCGTGCCCACTTCGACGCCGAACGCGCGCGTGAGCGTCGGGGAGCGAAACACGGCGTCGGGCGGCCCGCACTCGATCGCGCCCCCGGCGAGCAGCGCGATGGAGTCCGCGAAGCGTGCTGCGAGCGTCAGATCGTGGATCGCCGCGACGACGCCGGTGCCGGCGCGCGCGATGGTCTTGAGCGTGCGCAAGACCTCGACCTGATAGCGCAGATCGAGGTGCGTCGTCGGTTCGTCGATCAGCAGCACGCCGGCGTCCGACGCCAGCGCCGCCGCGATCCATGCGCGTTGCAGTTCGCCGGCGCTCAGGGTGGCTGCCGGATCGTTCGCGCGTTCGCGCAGGCCGGTCCGCTCGAGCGCCGCCGCGATCGCAGCGCGCTGCCCTTCATCGTGCCCGAGCCGCCACCACGGCCGGCGCAGCGCGAGGACGTAGCCCGACAGCTGCGCCGGCGTCACGTCCGGCGGCAGCGCGAGCGCGGTCGAGATGAGCGCGACCCGCTGCGCCGGCTGCACCTCGCCCTCGGTCGGCTTCTGCATGCCCGCCAGGACGCGCAGCAGGCTCGATTTGCCGGCACCATTAGGCCCGACCAGTGCGACAAGGCCCCCCGCGGCGATCGAGATATCGAGCCCGGTGAAGATCTCACGCGGGCCATAGCGGACAGCCAGGCCGCGCCCGGTCAGCAGCGCGCTCACAGGTCCACCGGCCGGCGCGCTATTATAAGGAAGAACGGCACGCCGACGAAGGCCAGCAACACGCCAAGCGGCAGCTCGGCCGGCGCGGCGATCCCTCGCGCGAAGGCGTCAGCCACGATGACCACGATCGCCCCCGCCATGGCGCTGGCAGGCAGCAGCCAGACAGCATCGCCACCGACGAGCCGGCGCGCGACATGCGGCACCATAAGGCCCACGAACCCGATGATGCCGGAGACGGCGACGCACGCGGCGGCGATGAGCGCGGCTGCCGCCAGCACTGCGAAGCGTGCGCGCCCCACGCGCAGGCCCAATCCGGCGGCCGCCTCGGTGCCAAGACGCAACACGTTGAGCTGTCGTACGAGGAACAGCGCGCCGAGCGAGCCGGCGGCGACATAGCAGGCCGTCAGCGCGACGTCGCTCCAACCCTTGCCGCCGATGCCGCCGGCGAGCCAGCCGAGAATCGTCAGACTGTCCGAGGAGCCGCTGCTCAACAGCACGATGGTGACGACGGCGGCGCAGAGCGACGAGATGGCGATACCCGAAAGCACGAGCCGCAGGTTTGCGCCCGGCTCCGGGCCTGCGGCGACGGCCGTCACGACGACCGCGCACGCCAGGCCGCCCGCGAACGCGAACGCTGGCACGAGCACGAACGAAAGGCCAAACGCGATGCTCGCGCTGGCGGCCACAGCCGCGCCGGCCGACACGCCGGTGACGTACGGATCGACGAGCGGATTGCGGAACAGCGCCTGCAGCATCGCACCGGCGATGCCGAGGCCCGCGCCGACGCACGCCGCGATCGCCAAACGCGGCAAGCGGATATCCCACACGACGATATGCGCGAGGCCCGATGCGGTGGGGTGCGCGAGCGTGGCGACGATCGAGCCGGGGCCGAGCGGCACGCTGCCCACCGCCAGCGAGACGGCGCCCAAGCACAGCGCGAGCGCGCTCAGGCCGAGCAGCCAAAAGAGTTTGGATGGAATGGCGCGCGTCGCGCCGAGTTGCGATGTGGCCAGTGCCCTGCCCCTTTTTCCGCGAAGGAGACGTCGAGCGGCGCGATCGCCAGCGACCGCGCACGTGCCTGGGGCAGGTCTCCTGACTTCCGGATCATCGCCTTGTGCCGGTGCCTTCCCGCCGGACGGTCGAATGAATTCGACCGCTCCATACGGTGGCGTGACCGGCGGCTCCCCGGTTACAGTGGCGCGACCGTGCCGGATTCGCACCGGCTTCCCTGTCGCCCCGAGGCCATGTGCGCCGCATCTTCCGCGACCCGATGGCGCTTCCTTTCATAGGCGGTCGCGCGGCGTGCGGAGAAAGGGCGGCGCGCCGTGCAGTACTTCGAGCCCAACTTCATCGATGAGGCGCTCGTGCTTCTCGACCGGTTCGCGCCGCACGCGCGCGTGCTCGCGGGCGGCAGCCTGCTGGGCTTTGGGGTCCGCGCCCGCCCGTCGGAGGCCACCGCGATCGTCAACGTCAAGCGCATTCCCGCGCTGCGCGAGATCAGTTTTGACGGCGCGACGCTGACCATCGGGGCGCTGGTCACGGCGCGCGAGGCGAGCGGGCACGAACTGATCCGCGCGCACGCGCCGCTGCTCGCGCTGGCGGCGTCGGGGCTTGGCGCACGACAACTGCGCACGGTGGCGACGATCGGCGGCAATCTATGCTCGCGCCACAATGCCGCCGATATCTCCACCGCGCTGCTCGCGTGCGATGCGCGCTGCCTGCTCGCGGACATCGCGTCCGGTCCGACAAGCGTCTTTGCGGTCGATTTCGTGCGCGCGCAGAGCGACCCGCGCACCTTGCTGACCGCGATCGAAGTGCCGGCGTCGGACGCCGTGGTCGACTATCAGAAGATGCAGACACGGCGCGCGTTTGAGATGGCCGTCGTCGGCGCGGCCGTCGCGGTGGAACTCGACGGGGGCACGGTGCGAGCCGCTCGCGTCGCGCTCGGCGGCGCGGCCGCGACGCCAGTGCGAGCGGCGCAGGCCGAATCCTGGCTGCGCGGCAAGCCCGCCGGCGCAGCGGCGGCGCGCGAAGCCGCAAGGATCGCCGCCGAGCGCGACGCCGATCCTCCGAACGACGCGCACGCCAGCGCCGAGTACCGCCGCCAGCTGGCCGGCGTGCTCACCGAGCGCGCCTTGCACGAGATCTTCGACCTGGCCGGAGGCGCGCGCTGATGCAGCCGGTCACGCCGATCGTCAACGGCACGCCGCGCGAGGTCGTGGTCGAGCCGATGCAGACCTTGCTCGCGGTGCTGCGCGATCAGCTAGGCTTGACCGGCACGAAAGAAGGCTGCGGCACCGGTTATTGCGGCGCATGCACCGTGCTGGTGGACGGACAGCCGGTCAACGCGTGTCTGTATCCGGCCGTCGACGCTGACCGGCGCGACGTCACCACGATCGAAGGTCTTGCCGCCGACGGCGGCGCGCTGCACCCGGTGCAGGCGGCGTTCATCGAGCGCTTCGGGTTGCAGTGCGGCTATTGCACGCCCGGCATGATCCTCGCGGCGGCGTCGCTGCTGGCCGAGAACCCGCAGCCGAGCGCCGAGCAGACGCGGGCCGCGCTGGCCGGAAACATCTGCCGCTGCACCGGGTATCAAACGATCGTGGCGGCGGTCCAGGATGCGGCGGCCCGGCTGCGCGAGCAAGGCCGCTCAGGCGAGACGCCGGGCACACGTTCTTCGATACGGTCACGAGCATGAGCACGCCGATCACCGTCGGCTCGCGCCGGCCGCGCCTCGATGCGGACGCGAAGGTGCGCGGCCAGACGCGCTACACCGCAGACATCGCGCTCGAAGGCGCGCTCGCCGGCGCCGTCGCGCGCAGTCCGCACGCGTTCGCGCGCGTCGTGCGCGTCGACGTGACGCGCGCCGCGGCCATGCCCGGGGTGCGCGCGATCGTTTACGCCGGCAACACGCCGCCCCAACCGCTCGATTTCGGCATCAAGGATCAGCACCTGTTCCCGCGCCCATATGCGCGCTACGCGGGCGAGCCGGTGGCCGCCGTCGCTGCCGATTCTGAGGCCCAGGCGCGCGCGGCGGCGGCGGCGATCGATGTCGAATACGAGGTGTTGGAGCCCGTGCTCGACGCGCAGCGCGCGCTTGAGGCCGCGTCGCCACTCGTGCATCCGGACTGGAAGAGCTACGAGAAGCTGCCGACGCGCGTGCTGCGCGGGAACGTCTGCGGCTACAACCGGATCAGGCGCGGCGACGTCGCGGCGGCGTTCGAGCGGTCCGACGTCGTCGTGCACGCGTCCGAATTCCGCTTCTCGCCGGGCTTGCCCGGCTACATCGAGCCGCGCGCGGCCGCAGCGCGGCGCGAAACGGATGGCGGGCTCACCGTGTGGTGCGGCTCGCAGTCGCCCTACGACAATCGCGATGAGCTCGCAAAATTCTTCGGCCTGGCGCCCGAGCGCGTGCGATTCATCAATCAATTCGTCGGCGGTGCGTTCGGCGGCAAGATCATCATGGCGCCCGAATGGTATGCCGCGGCCCTCGCCCTGCAATGCGACCGGCCGGTGCGCATGGCCTGGTCCAGACATGAAGACGGGCTGCATGCGTTTCCGCGCCACGGGGGCACCGCATCGTTTCGCAGCGCGGCTACGGCCGACGGCAGGCTGGTCGCGATGCGCGCGTCGTTCATCTACGACACGGGAGCGTACATCGGATACGGCACCGGAACCGCGCTGATCTCGACCATGCTGGCGTCGGCGCCGTATCGCATCCCCGATCTCGACCTTGAAGCGACACTCGTCTACACGAACAAGCACGTCGCAGGTCCGGTGCGGGCGCCCGGCGGCCCGCAGGCCAACTACGCCAAGGAGCTGCATCTGGACGAACTCGCCGCGCTGCTCGGCTTGGATCCGTTGGAGTTCCGCCTGCGCAACGCGTGGGAAGACGGCGACCGCGGCCCCGGCGGCCAGAAATTGTCCGGCGTGCGCGTCAAAGAGGCGCTGCGTAAGGCCGCCGATGCGGTCGGCTGGGGGACGCCGGCGCGCCCCGGCTCCGGGCGCGGAATCGCCTGCACCTGGTGGTTCTCCTCGTGCGGCGAATCCAAAGCGCGGGTCGAAGTCCGCGCTGATGGAACGATCCTGCTGGCGTCGGGCAACCCGGAGGTCGGCACCGGAGCTTCGTCGACCGCCCTGCCGATGATGGCCGCCGAAGTCCTCGGCGTCGATCCCGCGCGGATCACGGTGGTGCTGTCCGACACGGCGACGGACACCTACGATTCCGGCGTCGGCGGCAGTTCGTCCACGTTCGGCGCCGGCATGGCCGTCGCGGCGGCGGCCGGCGATGCGCGGACCAAGCTGCTGGCGCTTGCCGAAGATGCGCTTGAGGCGCGGACCGAGGACATCGAGCTGCGCGATGGGCGCGCGCTGGTGCGCGGGTCGCCCGACCACAGCGTGCCCCTGGCGGATCTGGCCCGCAAGGCCGGCGGCTCGGTGACGGGTCTGGGCGAAAGCGCCGAGCAGGACGATCCGGAGTTCGACGAGAGCTTGACGGAGACGCACGGCTTCGCCAGTTGGCTCGCTCCTTCGTACACGGCGTCGGCGGCGCACGTCGACGTCGATCGCGCGACCGGCGCCGTGATCGTGCGCAAACTCGCGACCGCGCAGGACGTGGGATACGCGGTCAACCCGGTAGGCGCGATCGGCCAGATCGAGGGCGGCGCGGTGATGGGCGTCGGCTGGGCGCTCACCGAGGCGCTCGCATTCGACGAGCGCGGTCACGTCAAGCCAGATCTCAAAGACTACCTCATGCCCACCGCGGTCGACGCGCCGGAGATCGAGACGATTTTGATCGAGTCGTCGCCGGGCGTGGGCCCGTACGGCCTCAAAGGCGTGGGCGAACCGCCGATCACCACGCCGCCGGCTGCCATCGCGTGTGCCATCCGCGCGGCCGTCGGCGCGGCACCGCACGAGACGCCGATGACGCCCGAGCGGGTCTGGCGCGCTGCACGGCAGGAATGAGCGACGAGGCCCACGCCGCCGAAAACCGAGGCGCTCGCGCCACCTACGCGCTGATCGTCACCGCTTTAGTGCTCGCGCTCGCGTTGGCAGCGTGGGCGCTGCTTCATTTCTTCGAGCGCATCCACACGGTCGCGGCCATCATCGTCGGAGCGGTGTTCTTCTCGTATCTGGTCGCGCCGCTGATCAGGAGGTTGCGGCAACGTTTGCCGGCGTGGACCGCATTGCTCATCGTCTATCTCGGCATCGCGATCGTGATCGCCGCGCTGGTATGGATCGCGTTTCCGCTGATGGTGGCCGAGCTGCGCCAGTACGCGGCGGACGTGCCGGTGCTGACAAGCCAGATCCAAGCGTTTCTCAGCGTCAACGGGCCGCTCGCCGCGCATCTTCCTGATCCCGCCAAGGCGTACCTGAGCGCGCTGCCGGCGCAGATCGCCGATATGGTCGGCAAGAACGGCCTGGCGATCGGCACGGGCGCCTTTGGTGTCCTCTTGACGACCGCATCGGGACTCGCGCTGTTGGTGCTCGTCCCTATCGTGTCGGCCTATGCCCTGATGGACGCCGACTGGCTGCTCGGCGCCTTGCGCGGATTCATCCCCGTGCCCGCGCGCCCCAAGTTCGAAACGCTCTTGAGCCGATCCAACGCGGTGCTGGCAGGTTACATCCGCGGCCAGCTGCTTGTCGCGGCTGCGGTCGCCCTGCTGGTCACAGCGCTCCTGTTCGCGCTGCACGTCCGGTATGCGATCGTGATCGGCCTGATCGCGGGCATCTTCGAACTGGTGCCGTACCTGGGCGCCATCGCAGGCGCCATTCCCGGCGTGGGCATCGCGCTGCTCACCAACGGCTGGCAGAACGCGCTGTTCGTGGCGCTCGGTTTCATCGCCATCAATCAGCTGAGCGGCCACGTGCTGTCGCCGGTGATCGTCGGCGACAGAGTGGGTCTGCGGCCGATCTTCGTGCTTTTCGCATTGCTGATCGGCGGCGAGCTGATGGGCCTGCGCGGACTGCTCATCGCGGTGCCGGTCGCCGGGCTGATCCGCGTCGTCATCGTGACGTTCGTGCCGTTCGATAGCAGCGCGCTGCCGCAGGCCGGGTCAGGGAGCGGGGAAAGCGGTGACCGCAAACCGTCGGACGTAGAACTCGCAGTTGTCCCCGCGCAGCCCGACGCGCCCGGGCCCCAGGATCGGCGCGCCGCCGACGCGCCCGTCGTCGCGCACGCGCAGGATGCGCGTGCCATCGATCGCAAGGATGATGATCACTGATCCATCGCGTTGCGTCTGCGCCGACGCCTCCACGTGTACGGGCGCGTTGAGACGCACGCGATATGGCGCCGAGATCAGCTCGTAGTACGTGCCGCCGTTGGATGGGCCGCCGGGCCTCTTCTTCTTGACCACGGCGACGTTGTCGCGCCGATTGACGGTCACGGCGTACAGCTCGTATTCGGACTGATAGCGCAGCCAGACGTGCACGCCGTCATAAGCGTGCGCCGGAACGCCTGTGCGATCGAAAAAAGCGACGGTCTGCAGATCGAAGGCGACCGTGACGTCGCCGAAATCCATGCGCTTGGTGCGTGCGCGGAACACCGCTGAGTTGTTCCCATTCGTGGACAGCGCGTTTGGTTTGATGTGATCCGGCACGCCGCTGAAGCCGCTGCCGCGGTCTGCGAAGAACGAGCCCGACGTGAGCTCCCAGATCGTGTCCTGGCGCGCGGCCGGGTCACCCGGATGCTCGAATGCATACTCGTTGGTGATCAGGCCGGGCGGACGGCTAGCGAAACTGTCGATCAGCAGCGGCGGCGGAGGGCTGTCAGCCGCCGCGAAGACGGGGAGGGTCAAACACGCCAGCGCGGCGACGAGGAGTCCGCGGTGCATCACGATGCGTCGCTCGCTTGCGCGGCGAACAGGTCATAGTCCTTGGCCCAACGGGGCGGCGTGCCGAAGCCGGTCGCCGACGCGCTGCGCCAGCCGCGCGACAAACCGTATGCCAGCGCGCGGCGTTCTTGCGCCAAGTACATCGCTTTGGCGTCGAATCGCGCGTAGTACCAGGCGAACTTCGCCGTCTGCGCGGCGCCGGGCGCGACATTTTCGCGCACCACGAGGCCGTAGGTGCGCGAAAACGCCATCGCGCGCGACACGTAGATGCGAGGAAAGCGCTCGTGCGCCAGGCCGGTGACGAAGACATGCGGCCAGCGCTCCCCTTTTGCGCCCGAGATCGTGTCGCAGGCGATCGCGTCTGCGCTGCGCTGCGCTGGCCGAACGGGCACATCGCCGTCGTCAAACCCGCGCACGAGATCACCGAGCGCGTCGACGCCGCTCGCATGCGCGCCGGCGAATGCTTCGATGACGCGCAGCGTGTCCTGCGCGAGGCGCGCGCGCTGGTAGGGGGGCGCCGAACGCCAATGCTGCTCGAAGCCGGCCGATTTGGCCAAACGCGCGAGCGTGCCGGCGGGCGACAAGCCGGCATAGCGCTCGCGCCATTGCACCAGCCTCGCGCGGAAACGGACGACGCGTTCGCGCACATCCTCGGGCAGGCGATCGTCGACGGTTCCCTCCGACATGTTGCGCGCGAGCGCGGTGCGTTGACGGCCGCCGCCCGGGCGCACCCGCCCGTCGCCCACGCCGACGTCGAGGGCGAGCTGGGTCACCGCCTCGGGGTCTTCGCACAACGCGTAGATGCTCGCGTCGCCGAGACCGAGCAACGGCGAGGCAAGCACGCGCAAGAGATGTTCGTGGTCGTGGGGATCATCGACGACGGCCGCCAGCGCCAACCAGTCTCCGATCTCGCGCGGCCGCGCGAACCGTTCGAGCGGCGCATCCACCGGCAAGCCGGCGTCCGCCAATCGCTGCGCATAGATCGCCGCCGCATCGGCGCTGCGGGTGAGCACCGCGATGTCGGCGACGTGGGCTCCTTGCGCGACCAGGTCCGCGATCGAGCGCGCGACGTGGCGCACCTCTTCTTCTTCATGCTTGAAGCGCTGCGACACAGGCTGCGGTGGGGGCACGAGCGGCGGCAGCGCGATGTGCTCGGTCGGCTGTAGCGCTGCCAGCGCTGAGCGGCGGCCTTCGAGCCCATCGATCGCACCGTCAGGCCAGCCTGCGAGCGTGACATCTGCCAGACCGGCGGCCGCCAACGCGATCAGCAGATCGCTTACGGAAGCGTGCGCGTCTTGCGCGTCGTCCACCAGCACAGCTGCATACGAAGCTGCGAGCGCACGCGCCGACGGCGCGTCGGCGCTCAGCCAGCGGATGCATTCGTCGAGGATATCCTCATCGGAGAGCGCCTGCGCGCTGCGCGCGGCGCGCAGGTATTCGCGGTAAAGGCGCCCGAGCAGCACGGCCAATCCGCGCTCGGCGCGCTTTTGCTGTTGCAGCACCGCCGCATTGGCGCGCGACGCCTCGCGACCGCGCCTGCTGAGGCGGCTGTTGAGCGCCGGATCGGCGCACTTGGCCAGCGCCGCTTCCACCTCGTCGCCGTAAAAGGCCGTCAACCCGGCCGCGCACCCGCGCTCGAAGTCGTCCGGCGCGACGCGCGCGCCGCGCAGCTGGCGGAACAGATTCGCCGATTCCTCGAGGAACTTATCCGGGCGGCTCAGGAACGGCACATTGAGATCGAGATCGGCGACCTGTAATTCGGGCCAGCTCATGTCGAGCAGGCCGGCCGCGGCCTCGCGCACGATGGCGTACGCGGCGCCATCGCCGCCGGCGCGCACGTCCGGATGGACGCCTGCCAGCGCGTGATGCGAGCGCAGCCAGCGCAGGCAATGGTCGGGCGCGGTGCCGACGTGGACAGGGTGTGCCTGATCCGGTTGTTCCAGCGCCGCGCGAAAAGCACGGACGCCGGAAGGATTGGCGCAGATGACGAGCACCGGTGCGGCGCGCGCTTGACGCATGGCGCGAGCTGCGAGCGCCGTCGTCTTGCCCGAACCCGGCGGACCGGTCACCAGGGTGACGCCGTCCGGCGCCTCGACGGCTTTGCCTACTGCCGGCGCGAGCGCGATCCCCGTGTCAGCGGGCAAAGACGCGCTCGCCTTCGTCCGGCCGCTCGCGGCACGCGCGGGCGTACGCGCAGTACGAACACGGCGGATCCTCACCGACCTCGAAATGCTCGAGACCGCCGCCGGTCAGCAGGTCCGCCCGGGCGAGGAGCGTTTCGACGGCCGTTTCGATATCCTGGGGCGTGCACGATCCGCGCACGACGCCGCTGCGCTCGCTGCGTTCCACGACGGCGACCCCGGCGTCATCGGTCATGTCGAGCGCGAGCACCCAGACGGGATCGCGCGGATCGCGCAGCGAGATCAGCGCGAGCCTGCCTACCTGGTCCCCGCGCATGCGGCGCACGGTGTAGTACAGCGCCAGCTGGGCTTCTTCGCCGCGGCGCATCGCCGCGACATATTCGCGCGGGTCCTCCTCGATGCGCCCCGTCTTATAATCGTAGATGGTGATCGGGCCGCCGCCGGCCGGGCGGTCGATGCGGTCAACGAAGCCGACAAATTCGTGTCTACCCATCGTCCAACGCTGCAGCGATTCGACCGCCTCGACGTGCATCGGATGATCCTGCGCTTCGGCGCGCAGCCAACGCGCATAATGCGCCGCGACCGCGCGGGCGCGCAGGCGGCTGACCTCAAGCTCCAGCCGTGATGCGAACTGCGCTTCGTTGCGCTGGAACGCGAGATCGAGCTCCAGATGAAGGCGCTCGAGGATCGCGTTGCCGGAGAATTCTGCCGGCAGGCGGATCGCGCGATGCAGCGCCTCGAGCGCTTCGTGGAACACCTTGCCGTAGGTGGCCGCCGCCGAGCCTTCATCGTCGAGCGCATCGCACAAGTACTCGAAGAACCAGCGCCGCGGGCATTTCACAAAACCGTTGAGGCGCGATGCTGAAAACGTCATGGCGGGCGCGACTAGGGGGCGCGGTTCCTCCGGCGGCGGCCACGACCAGACATCCGGACCGGCGTCGAGGGTGTCGAACCAAGCAGCCAACGCCGACGACGCGGGCTGTGCGACGCGCACGTGTACGCCCGCACCCGCATCGTGCGCGCCCACGTCTGCTCCCAGCGCGGCCGACCAAGCGCCGAACTTGTCTGCCGGCGCCGCGTCATCGGAAAACCGGATCGAGGCGAGGCGCACATCGTGCGCCGCCGTTCTTCGATGAGAATGCAGCCGCACGCCCGGCGGCGGCGCCGCGATCGCCGCGACGATGCGGCGGTGCATCACGATATCCTCGATCCCCTCGCCGGCCAGCAGCTCGAAGGCCTCGGCGAGGGTCCGCGCCTCCAGCGGCCGCGCCGCACGTGCTCGCGCATCGGGAGGACCGTGCGGCGAGCTTCCGCGAGCGACGCGCCGCGCGTGGAGAAGCACGCGCGCGATCGCACTGCGCTCTGCATGTTCGTCCGCGACGGCGGCTGCCAGCGCCAGCTCGCCGACACCCGCGCGCTCGAATGCCGAAGCCAACTCGCATAAGCCGTCGATGAACGAATCGTCGCTGCGCACCGATGCCGGCCACGGCCAATCGCCGGCCGCGAGCGCGGCGGCGATGGCTTCGCGCAGCCCACCGGCAGGCGCGCCCGCGAAAGGCGCCCCGGCGTCGTCGGAATCCATGCGTGCGTGCTTAGACGTTGCCGGCGCTGCGTACTGCGCCCGACAGGCGCGCGAGAGCCGCTTCGATGCAGTCGATGAGCAACGCGAGCAGGCCGCTCATGTCGCCGCTATCGGCCTGGCGCAGGCCGTCGTAGTAGCGTTCACGGTCCTGCACGTGCACGATGGCAGGCGGATACGCGTTGGCTTCGAGGATCAGATTGGACAGCAGGCGGCCGACGCGGCCGTTGCCGTCCAGGAACGGCGCGATGTTGAGGATCTTGGCCTGCGCCGCCGCGGCCTTTGCGACCGGATCGGCGGACGATTCCTCCAGCCACTCGGTGAACTCGCGCAGCAGCGCCGGCACGAGTACGCTTTCCGGCGGCAGGTAGTCGCGGCCGACGATGCGCGCGTCGGTGCGGCGATACTCGCCCGCCTGCTCGTCGTCGATCGAGGCGAAGAGCTGGGCGTGCAGCTCGCGGATCGCATGCTCGGTCAGCGGCGCGTCGCTGCGCGCCAGCACGGCGGCGCGATCCAAAGCCTTGAACAGGTTGACTGCCTCGAGGTGTTCGCGCAAGGTCAGGCCGCCGACGGTCTCGCCGCGCATCACCAGATCTTCGGTCTGCGTCCTGTCGAGCCGGTTGCCGCGCAGCGCGTTGGAGTGGTAGATCTCGTCGATGCGCCATTCGTGGCGCAGTGCGGCCCGGGCGATCGCGGCCGCTTCGCCCTGGGCGCCGAACGCGCGCAGCTGCTCGCGCAGTCCACGCAAGCGTTCTTCGAGCTCGGGCGCAAAACGCAAGCCCGTCGCTTCTTCTTCCGATCGAGCGGGCTCGTCCAGGCCAAACGCCGCCGTGTCGACGCCATGCTCGCGCAGCCAGTCGAGCGCGAGCGACTCCAGCCGGCGCTGACGATAGGATAACCACGAACGGCGCGCGCGGGGATAGGCGCTGAGCACCTGCAGGAAGCGGGCGGGGCTGGTCGATCCGCTCGCGGCGCTGCGAAGGCGGTCGGCCAGCTCGCCGTCGAGCAGGGTCTCGATGAAGTCGACCATCAATGCGTGCGCTTCGCTGTGGGACATGGGATGGACGGCGATGGCGTCGGCGCGAGCTGCGATGCGCAGCGCAGCCGGGTCGTCCGTGGCGTACGGCTGGACCCGGCCTGAAGCGCTCACGAAAAAATAACGGAACTGGCCGCTCCGGTCATCAAGCGCGTCCGCCAGCTCCTCTAATAAGAAGTTCCGCACGATGGCTCGGGGCGATTCGCTCGGCCGTCCCGCGATGCCTGGTCGCGGCGCGCGCAAAGGTGACCGGGCGCACTCGACGCTGCCTGGGTAATCTCGCACAATCAGAGAACCTGTATCTCGTGTAATGCGGGGGGACCATTTTCACGCGCGGCCCCACGCCGTCCCGTCATACAGCACGAAAAGGCGGAGCCGGATGTCGATCAGGTCCTCGCACAGGACCGAGTCCCTGTAACAATGTTGCATCCGATACGGTCCAAGAAATTGGAACCAGTGTCGTCAGGGCCCGATTTTGCCCTGATGCAACGCATCGCCAAGGGAGACGGGGATGCGTTCGCCGATCTGGTGCGGCGATACACGAGAATGCTGTACAACGTTGCCTATCGGTATAATGCGGCGTCCGCGGAGGACCTCGTCCAAGAGGCATTTCTGCGCGCGTTTCAGCATGCCAACACGTTTTCGGGCCGCAGCAAAGTCTCGAGCTGGCTGTATCGCATCTGCGTCAACGTCTGCCTCACGTCCATGGGCCGTGCGAGCCTGCAGACGACCGACATCGAAGACGTCCCCGAATCAGAGCTGACCGCTTCGGTCAACGATCGACCCGAAACGCGCGCCGAGGGGCGCGAGACGTACAAGGCGCTCGAAGAGGGCTTGGCGCTGCTGCCGGCCCAGGAGCGCATGGTCTTCATCTTGCGCGAGCTGCAGGGGCTTGCGTATTCCGAGATCTCCGACGTGCTGGGCATGACCGAACAGGCGGCCCGCACCAATCTGCACCGTGCCAAGCGCAGGCTCCAGACGTGGCTGAGCCCGCTGCTGACGTCGTGAAAGGACGCATGTAAGGATGGAGTGCTCTGAAGCGCTCGACTTCCTCTACCAGTCCTTCGACGCACAGCTGACGCCGACGCAGCAGATGCTGCTCGACGCCCACCGCCGCACGTGCTTCGCCTGTGCCAACACCCTGACGCGCGCCGAGCGGTTCCAGGCGCTGCTGCTCCAAGTGCCGCAGCTCGCCGTGCCGCGCGGCCTGGAAGATCGCATCATCGAGCACGTCTTCGCCGCCAACCACGTCACCACCAAACGCGGCGAGACATGGCGCAGCCTGGTCGATTCAGTCACCAATTGGCGCAGCTTCGGACTGGCGCTGGGCACCGCGGCGGCGGTCTTCGCGCTCATCCTCATCAGCCGGGGCGTGATCCAGCAAAGCGCGATCAACCGCAGCCAGGTGCCGACCTCGATCTCCGCGGCGATCAACGGTTCGCTCGACGTCGCTGCCGCCAACGGTTCGTCATCGCCGGCATCCGGCTCGGTCATGATCCAGCCGGGTGAGACGCTTTCGAACAGCTCCGACCAGCCCTCGACCATCGCGATCGGCCCGCATCTGGCCGTCACGATCGCCAACGGCACGCAGATCAAGGTCGGCACCGTGCGCGTGGATCCGCAGACCGGCGATCCCGACGTCATCGCGGTGCGCATCGATCACGGCACGGTCGGCGTGCGCGAGAACCTTCAGAAGAACAGCGGGGCCATCCACGTCGCGACCGATCAGGCGACCGTCGTGCCGACCGGCACGATCTTCACCGTCACCGCGCAGACCGGGTCGACGCACGTCGCCGTCGGAGAGGGCAGCGTCGCGATCTTCCTGCCCGGCGAGACCTTCAACGTCTTGGCCGGCAACGAGGCGCAGATCACGCCGGACCATCATACGGTCAGCAAACTGCGCCCCGGCACCAAGTTCGCCCACTAGCACCTTCCGGCGCCCGAGGAAGCATGCGCCGCGCGGGGAACGTCCGCCCGGATGCGCGCGGCGTACAATCTGATCGCGGGTCAGAGCCTGGAACGTCTTGCCGCCTTAAGCGACGGCGTGTTCGCCGTCGCCATGACCTTGCTCGTGCTCGATCTGCGGGCACCGGTGAGCAGCCTGATCCACAGCGAGCGCGAGCTGTGGCAGGCGCTGCTCGCGCTTGCCCCGCGCTTGCTACCCTATTTCATGACGTTCATGACCTTGGGCATTTTCTGGGTCGGCCAGCAGACCCAGTTCAACCGCTTCGTGCGCAGCGACCGCGACCTGACGTGGATCCAGATCGGGTTCTTGCTCGTGGTCACGCTGATGCCGTTCTCGACCTCGCTGCTGGCCGAGTTCATCACGTATCGCGTGGCGCTGCTCGTGTACTGGTTCAACATCCTGTTGCTCGGCGTGTTCATCTTCGTGAGCTGGCGCTACGCGACGCGCGCCGGCCTGCTCAAGGAGGACACGACGCCTGACCTGCACGAGGCCATGGAGCGGCGGGTCCTCGTCGCGCAGGCGCTCTACGCGATCGGCGCCGCGCTGTGCTTCATCAACACGTACGTCAGCATCGGGTTCATCGTCTTGGTGCAGTTGAACTACGTGTTCGCTCCGCGCATCCGAGCCTTGTATCGGATCTAGCGGCCCGGCCTCAAGAGGCCGGGACTACAGGCCGAGGGCGGCGCCGTCGCTGCGCAAGTCCGAGGCGCCCACGAGCATCCCCTCAGCGCGCTCGATGCTGATCGCGCCGGCGTGGCCCATCGATTCCTCCCAATCGTCGGTGACGATCATGTCGTGGCCGCGCGCGCGCAGGCCCGCGATGCACGCCTCGCCGGCGCGGCGCTCGATGGCGACGCCGGGCACTTCGTCACCCCAGGTCTTGCCATAGCGCCAGCGCGGCATGTCCAAGGCGGTCTGTGGGTCGACGCCGCGCTCCGCGATCGCGACGGAGATCTGCAGCGTCGTCTGCGGCTGGCCCTCACCGCCCATCGTGCCGTACACCAAGCGCGGCTCGCCGTCTTCCAGCAACATCGCGGCCATGAGCGTGTGAAACGGCAACTGCTCAGGGTGCAGCGAGGTCGGGCGGCCTTCATCGAGCGTGAACGCGTGGCCGCGGTTCTGCAGCACGATGCCCAGCTCGGGCACGCCCACGCACGAACCGAAGTGGAAATAGAGCGATTGGATCATGGACAGCGCGTTGCCGTCGGCGTCCACGCACGCGAAGTACGTGGTGTCGCCGCCGGCGGCCCGCGCTCGAGAGCGCGGGACCACTTTTCTTGGGACCACATCGCACGCCCGATATGAATCGATCTTTGCCGCTTGGGACTTCGCGTAGTCGGCTGACAGCAAGCGCTCAAACGAGGGTTTGACCGCGTCCGGGTCGCCGACCCACGCGTCGCGGTCCGCGAACGCGAGCACGATCGCCTCGATGTCGAGATGGGCGAGACCAGCGCTGCCCAACGCATCCCCGCCGCGATCTGCGCCGGCGTCGTGAATGCCCTGAGCGAGCAGCAAAGCGAGGCCCTGCGAATTGGGCGGCGTGACCAGCGATTCATAGGCGCCGAAGCGCGCGCGCAACGGATCGGCGTAAAAACCGCGATGTTCCGACAGGTCCGCAGCCCGCAGCGGGCTGCCGGCGCGCACGCATGCGCGTTCGATATGCTCGGCCGCCTCGCCCTCATACCAGAACGATCGGCCGTGCGATGCGATGCTCTCGAGACTGCGTGCGAGCGCCGGCTGTGCCAAACGCGTGCCGATCGGATAGCTCGGTCGCGCAGCGTACAACGTGCGCGCGCCTTCATCGGCGGCGAGCAGTGCGTGTTCTTCGTGCAGTCCGCGCGCCAGACTGCGCGCGATCGGCGCGCCACCGCGCGCGTGCTCGACGGCGGGCGCGAGCACCGCCTGGAGCGACATGCGCCCGAAGCGCTCATGCAGCGCCAGCCACGCGTCGACCGCGCCAGGCACCGTCAACGCCGACGGGCCGCCGTGGCGCGGAATGGAGCGCATACGGAGGCGTTCATAGTAGGCGCGATCGGCCAGCGCCGCCGACCGTCCGGAGCCGTTATAGGCGTGAACGGTGCGCGTGCCTGCGTCATAATAAAGGAAGAACGCGTCGCCGCCGATCCCGGTCATGTGCGGATAGAGCACGCTCAAGGCGGCGGCGATCGCGACACCGGCATCGGCGGCCGAGCCGCCGGCGCTCAGCGTCAACACGCCTGCCTGCGCGGCCAGCGCGTGCGGAGCCGTCACCATGCCCCGTACGCTTCGCGCGCTGGGCCGCGAACCGTCCGGCGTCAGCGGCGCACTCATCAGGCGCCCGGCAGGATGATGCCTGAGTCGCGCGTCGAGGATGCCGCCTCTTCGTCCAACGCGGTCGGCGCTAGGCGCAAGAAATCGTCCATGCCGACGATGCGCTGGCTGCGCACGAAATCGAGATGACGTTGGCGGATGGCGCCGGCGATCCGCTCGACGTCGCGGTCACCGAACACCGTCGGCCGGCCAAGGCAGACGAACGCGTCGAGCGCCGGCAGCGCGCGCAACGCCACGGGCGCGCCGTCGGCGATCAAACCTGCGCCACGACCCAGCGGCCAAACCGAGAGCTGCTGCGGTGCCTCGCTGAGCACATCGCTGACCTGCAGAAAGCCTGCAGACCAGCCGTCCACTCGATACAAACGCCGCGGCGTCGCCGCCCAGGCGCCGAGCATCGTCCGCTCGCCGGCGCCGAGCAACGCTCCGCGTTCGAGCAAGAATTGATCGATTGCGGTGCGGCCGTAGCGCTCCAGCCGTACGTCGAAGATCAGGTGATCGACGACCCGCGTGGCCGCGACGTCATCGAGGGGCACCCGCCAAAACGGGAATTCGGTCCGTGCGACCAGGTCGAGCGTCAGGCCGCTTGAAGACTCCGCGAACCTCGCCAGCTGCGAGAGCGACGGCAGCACGCGGGTTTCGAGCGCTTGCGCGAACGCATCGTGTTCCGCCTCGCGCCCGAGGCAGCACCGTTTGTACTTGCGGCCGCTGCCGCATGGGCACAGGTCGTTGCGTCCGGGCTTGTTCATGCCGATAACCGAGTTACATGAACGTACGACGAGTCCTCGCGCTCGCATGTGCCGCGGGCCTGGCCATCACGGGTAGCGCCGCCGCGCAGCAGCCCGGCTCGTATGTATTGCGGCTGAGCCTGTCCGCAGGCGAACGCCTCGTCCAGCATTCCGATCTGGTCGACCGCATCGACTGGAAACTGCCGGCAGCGCGCTTGGAAGCGTTCCGCTCGCAAGGCATGGTCATCGACGAAGAAGTGCGCACGACGATCCTTGCGAACGGCACGGTTCTATCAGCGAACGCGACGGCTGCGCGCGTCCGTGGCGACGTCACCACCACTGTCCATGACGTGCCGCGCAACAAAATAGCCGTCAGCCATGACAGCGGTACCGCGCTCGTCACGCCGCGCAACGTGCAGGTCGGCGCGAAGCTCTACGCGCTCGAAGACGCGCCGATGATCGATCTGCCGGCTGAGCCGGTCGTTGTCGGCAGCAGATGGATGACGCAGCAACATGTGCTGACCTCCCTCGGTTCGGGCAACGCCGTCTTCGAGCATGTGGTGGCGACGGCCGACGGCGATCGGGTGCGCATCGACGTGACCGGCCGCGGCCGGATCACAGGCAAGGAGTACAACCTGCCGGGTCTTCTGCCAGGAGCGATCGCGCTGCACGGCTCGGCCTGGTTCGATCGCGCCAGCGGCCTCATCGTCCAGGAAAGTTATGCCATCGACAACACCCTCGTGAAAGCCAAAGGGGGGGCGCCGATCGGCTTTGTGGAGCATCTCGAAGCGGATTCTGACCTGCATAAAGAAGGACGCGTCGTAAGCGGTCGAATAAAATCGACCGCTCTAAACGGTCGAGTAAACTTGACCGCTCCATAGGTCCGGACACATCGGGGACGCCATGCCAGACAAGATCACCGCGCCGGCGATCCGCGCCCGCAAGGGCGGCAAGAAGCTCGCCGTCATCACCGCCTACGACGCGCCCTCGGCGCGCATCGCCGATCGCGCCGGCGCCGACATCATCCTCGTCGGCGACTCGCTCGGCAACGCCGTGCTCGGCTACGACGACACGCTCTCTGTCACCGTCGACATCATGGTGCGCCACACCGCAGCCGTCGCTCGCGTCAAACCGAACGCGCTCGTCGTCGGCGACATGCCCTGGCTGAGCTATCATCTGTCGACGGCGGACAGCGTGCGCAACGCGGCGCGTTTCATCGTCGAAGGAGGCGCGGGCGCGGTCAAGCTGGAGGGCGGGCGCAAACGGCTGCCGATGGTCGAGGCGATCCTCGCGGCCGAGATCCCGGTCATGGGCCACCTCGGCCTGACACCGCAATCCGTCCACGCGATGGGCGGTTTCAAGGTGCAGGCCAAGCTCGCACAGGCCGCGGCCGAGCTTGTGGAAGACGCGCGCCTGCTCGCCGAGGCAGGCGCGTTCGCGATCGTGCTCGAGGGCATCCCGGACGTCGTCGCCGCCGAAGTGACCCGCGCGATCCCGATACCGACGATCGGCATCGGCGCGGGCCCGAGCTGCGACGGTCAAGTGCTCGTCTTCCACGACGTGCTCGGCTTGAGCGCCGGCACACCGCCGAAATTCGTGCGGCGTTATGCAGATCTAGGCGATGAAGCGACCGCGGCGGTCGAACATTTCTTCGACGACATCCGCTCCGGCGCGTTTCCATCCGACGCCGAGACGTATCACATGCCGGAGACTGACGCCAGGGAGTTCCTCGCCGGCCGGCGCGTTTGAAGATCCTCTTCTGCGATGAAGGCTACTCGGAAGCACGGCGTCGGCTATCGCGCCTGCTGCCCGAGCATGCGATCGAGGCGACGGCGCCCTCGCGCGTCGTCGAGCGCCTGCCCGGCGTCGACGTCGTCGTACCCTACATGGCGCAGATCGACGCGCGCGTCATCGACGCGGGCACGTTCGGCCTGATCCAGCAGTTCGGCGTCGGCCTGGAGACGGTTGACGTCGAGGCTGCCACGCGTGCCGGCGTTTGGGTCGCGCGCATACCGAGCGGCGGCACCGGCAATGCCGAGTCGGTGGCCGAACACGCGCTGCTGCTGATGCTGGCGCTGGCGCGCAGGCTGCCGCAGGCCGAGCAGACGCTGCGCAACGGGCAGCTCGGCGAACCTGCCGGAACAGCGCTCGCGGGCAAGACCGCCTGCATCGTCGGCATCGGGTCCGCCGGCGGCGCGTTAGCGCTTCGTCTGCAAGCGCTCGGCATGCGCGCGATCGCCGTCCGCAAGAATATCGGCGGCCAAGCGCCCGCCGGAGCCGCGTTCGAACACGTCTACGGCCTCGCAGAGCTGAAGGATGCGGTGGCCTGTGCAGATTTCGTCGTCATCACCGCGCGCTATGAGCCGGACGCCCACCACATGTTCGACCGGACCGTCTTCGACGCGATGAAACCGGGCGCGTTCTTCATCAACGTGGCGCGCGGCGGATTCGTCGATCATGCCGCGCTTGCCGACGCATTGCGCGCCGGACGGGTGGCCGGCGCGGGCCTGGACGTGATCGAGGGCGAGCCGATCGGCCCTTCGCATCCTGTGCTCGCGCTCAACGTCATCGCGACGCCGCACGTCGCAGGCGTGACCGATCTTTCGTATGAGGGCATCGCGCGCGAGGTCGCCGAGAACGTGCGGCGCTACGCGCGCGGCGAGGCGCCGCGCTACGCGGCCAACGCGCCGGCGTTCAATCGCGCGCGCGCGTGAGCGCGACGCTTCCGGGCGGACGCGGCCCGGCGTACCAGACACCCAGGTCGCGCAGCCACAGGTCGCCGGCGTAGTGCTCCGAGGGGGGCGCCACTAGATAGATCTTGGTCAGCGCGATCGGCCAGCGCGCTTGGGGCGGCACCTCGGCGCGCACGTTGCGCCAACCCTTCCACGTGATGTGGCGCGCCAGCGTCATGCTGTCGCTGACGCCGTCGCCGTTGCGATATCCGATGCGCAGCCACGCGCCGCTGCCGTCGCCGTACGCATCCACGCTCACGACAAGCGGCTCACCGGGCAGCGGCACGTCGTTTTCGATGAAGGCCGCGCGTGTCGCGCGCTGATCTCCGAAATCGAAACTCAAGTGAAGAGCCGGGGAACCGTCAGGCGCCTTGGCCGCATCCAACGCCGCGGCGAGATCTTTGGGCACGGTCGTCAAGTGCCAGCGCCCAGCACCGTCGCCCGGCAGCATCGCACCGCCGAGACCCACCTCGTGGGCACCGATCAGCAATGTCGCCGTTGCGCGTGCTCCGCCCGCGCGCGCGACGACGTCTGCGCGCGAGGGCACGCCGGAGCTCTTGAACGCCCCCTGGGCGTCAACGCTGCCGCCGTCGCCGGAACTCGACCACGCGATGGCATCTGGATCGATCGCGATCGCAGAGCCGTCCGCGCGTGCGGCCTGCACCGAGAGCGCAAAGGTCGCTCCTGGGGGATATACGCGCTGCACGCCGGCGATGCGCAGCTCGTCGACGCGCGAGACGACATCGAGGTGCAGCTCGCCGCTCGCCTGAGCGCTGCGAGCGGTCACCGTGACACCGCCAGCGGCACGCGCCGTGAACATGCCCTGCGGGCTGATAACGGCCGCCGACGCCGGCGAGACGGAGTATGCGACCGCGCCATCGGTGGGCACCGGTTGATCGTTCGCGTCGACGCTTTGCGCTGCGACCGCGATGTGGCTGCCGGCCAGCACCGCCGGCGCAGGTGCGCGCAGCACCAGCGTCTGCGGCGGCCCCGGCGTCGCCGAGTTGAGCACGAACAGGCCGTCCGCGACCGATCGTTCGCGGCCGTCCGACGGCACGTTGGCGACGCTCACGTGGGGATCGCCCAGCCGGCGCGCGACCATCTCCGTGGAACCCCCGCTGTCGAACGCCATCGCGGTCGCCGCGCCTAATGCGCTGAACAACGACGCGAACATCGGACGCGTGATCCCCACCGACCGCGCCGGCGCGCGCCCGTCAACCGTGACCAGCCACAGCGTCGCGCCGTCCGCCGACGTTCCGGCGCCGGTCAACGGGTAACGCACGTCGCGCTCCTCGGGCGACGGCGAATCCGGATCGTCGTAGAGCGCTCCGTCGCGCAGCAACAGCGGGCCGCCCCCGACGCCCTCGCGCATTCCGGGAAGCTGCGGCGCAAGCGTCTGCGTCAGCGTCACGACGTCGCCCTCGTGGAACTGCTGCAGCAGCGTCACCGCCGCGTCGCCGCGCGCGGCAACGCCGAGATCGCTCGGGCGCAGCGGTAGGAATGTCAGCGCGTCGCTCTCGCTGCGCAGCACTTGATAGCGGCCGTCGGCGGTCGGCGCGAGCGAGAGCTCCGCCGCGGCATCGGCCTGCCCGGGCATGCCGAAGGATTGCGTGAACAGCATCAAACGCGAGCCGTGGGTCCAATCGTTGATGGCGTCGACGTTCATGCTCGTGCCGTTCGCTGCGATGAGCTGCATCTTCCACGTCACCGGGCCCATCGCGATAAGGTTGCCGTCACCGACCAGCAGCACGGCGCGGCCGTTGGGCGCGTGCTGCACGATGCCGTTCGCCAGCACGAGATTCGTCGGCTCGCCGCCACCGCTGATGTCGAAGTAGTCCGCATTGATGCCGATCTCGGCGGCGCGCCGGTCCGCCATCGTCGAGAGCGGTTCGCCGGGCCCGACGATGCGGTCATAACGCGTGCCCACGGCAAGCGCGACGCGCGGGTCGCGCAAGTCGACGCGCGCGATGGACAGCGTGAGCGGCCCCGCCGCGCTCGACAGCCGCCAGCGCTCGAACTCCACGCCCGGGCCGATATGCTCGCTTGCGCGCTGCGCGCCAGTGATGAGCGGCCAGCCCGCCGGCTGCACGAACGTCGCGGCGCGGAACGCGAAGGTGCCATCGTTGTCGATGCTGATGGCAGGCGGCTCATCCGCGCGGACCGCGCCGATCGCCAGCGCGCACGCGCAGGCGGTAAACCAGAGGCGGGCGCTGAACACGCGCGTACGATGGGACGACATCATCTTGATCTGAGACACGAACCTGATGTGCGGCGGCGTTCCGGGCGGTCCCTGCGCGCGCTCTGCCTCCTCGGCGGGCTGCTGGTCCTCTCCTTGCCGGCCCGCGCCGACGACGCCGTGGCGTTCGCGCTGCATCTGACGCCCGGGCGCTACGTGCGCTCGCAGAAACTCGTGCACCTCATCACATTCGACATCCCCAAGACCTATAAGGCCATGGCCGGCGGCCGGGCCGATGACCAGACGATCCTCGAAGACCGCGACCAGGTCATCGTCGTCAAAGACGCCGGGGCGATCGACATCGCGGAGACGAACACGCGCCGTTTCGGCGGCGACCACCCTAAGGAGACTGACAGCAAGGTGCGCACGTCGACCTATGACGGCACCATTGCGACGGACGGCGTGACCACGCCGCCGCAGGCCATGCTCGAGGACGCAGGCGACGGCGCGCTCGACCAACTGCCTGATATCCCGCTCGCGCCCGGCCAGCAGTGGACGTTCTCGCGCCACATCAAGGTCGAACGCGATTTCGCCGACGGGCCGATGACGTACGTCGACAAGGTCGATCACTTCGAGGACCGCGCGGGGCATCGCATCGCCATCATCGATGTGACCGGCACGGGCCCGATGACGCCGAACAAAGACATGCTCGATCATGGCTTCAAAGTCTCGACCATGGATTTGGCCGGCACGGCCGAGTTCGATACGACCGCAGGGCTGCCCGGCGTCCAGCACTACACGGGCAAGGTGCGCTGGTCGACGACGGTGATGTTCCTTCACATCGGTGTGATCTTCTCCGACACCTACGACGGCACTCCGGTCACACCGAAACCGCAAAGTTGAGCGTCGCGCCGCGCGCGCCGGATGAGGACACGCTTTCGCGCGCCGTGGCCGACGCGTTGGAGGCGTCGGAGCTGCGCGACGACGCAGCCGCGGTTGTCATCGATGTGGATCGCGGCAGCAGCGCTCATTGGCGCGCGGACGAGGACATCTATCCCGCGAGCATCGTCAAGCTCGCGCTCATGGCCGAGGCCTCTAACCGATTTGCTTCGGGGTCGCTGTCTCCTGACGATCCGATCATCGTCGCGCGATCCAATATCACGGCCAACCCCGAGCCGAGCCCGCTGGTCGAAGGCGCGCAGGCGAGCGTGAGCGAGCTGGTCGCGCTCATGATCGAGCGCTCCGATAACATCGCGACCAATCAGCTCATCGACGTGCTCGACCGCGAACGGGTCACCTCGGCGATGCGCGCGCTCGGTCTCGCACGGTTCCGCCTGGGTCGCAAGTTGTCGGGCTCGGAGCCGCTGGTCGAGGGTCTGGACGTCGGCGAGCGCAATTCGATGCGGCCGTCCGAGACCGCGCAGCTGCTGCGGCTGATCGCAGACGATGCGGTTCCGGGCGCGGTCGAGCAACGTGCGTTGCTGGTGCGCTGTACCGACGGCGCGAAGCTTGCGGCCGGCGTGGCGCGCGGCGATCGATTCATGCATAAGACCGGCGTGACGAGCGCAGTGAACCACGACGCGGGGATCTTACAGACGGCGGATGGGCGCCGCTTTGTCATCGTGCTGTACACGCGACGCGGAACACATGATAGCGCGCACGCCGATGCCAGGATGGCGTCATGGATGCGCGTTATGCGCGGTCACCTCAACGCCTAGGTCCGCCTTTGGTCGCAGGCCGCGCCAGGGTCGGCTTGGGCAGGGGCGAACCCGTACGCTGTGCCTGATAATCGCGTGATCGTGACCCTGCCGGAGCTGGGCGAATCGGTAGCTGAAGGCACCGTCACCAGCTGGCGCAAGCACGTCGGCGATAGCGTGAAGAGCGGCGAACCTCTCGTGGACGTCACGACCGACAAAGTCGACGTCGAAGTGCCGGCGCCTGCCGCCGGCGTGATCGTCAAGATCGTCGCCGACGAAGGGGCGACCGTCAAAGTCGGCGGTCCGCTCGCTGAGATCGATTCTTCCGGCAAGAGCGCTCCGGCCGTCGAACAGGTCCGTACCGCCGTCGCGACTCCTACGCTACCGCGCGCGCAATCATCTGCCGGCGTCGCCGCATCGCCGCTCGCGAAGCGCGCGGCAGCGCTGCGCGGCATAGAGCTCCACGCGCTTGCGGGCAGCGGACCAGGCGGCATCGTGCGGCGCGCGGACGTGGACGGTCAAGCCGTGGACGGTCGAATGAATTCGACCGCTCCATCCGCAGCGGGCGACGTGGCGGACGGTCGAATGAATTCGAACGCTCCATCCCCTCCCGAGAGTCCAGTGAATTCGACCGCTCCAAACATCGTGCCGCTCAAAGGACCGGCCGCGGCGCTCGTGGGCTATATGGAAGAGAGCCTGCGCATCCCGACGGCGACGAGCTTCCGCACCATCGCGGTCGATACGCTCGAGGTGCGCCGGCGCGATCTCAACGCTGCGCTGCGCACCGCGGGCCGCGACGAAAAAGTCTCGTTCACGCACGTCATCGGTTTCGCGATCGCGCTCGCGACCCATCAGGTGCCGGTGATGACCGCTGCGTTCCGGCGTGAGGGCGACCAGCCGGCGCGCGTCGACCAAGCGTGCAACCTCGGCCTGGCCGTCGATATGACGCGTAAAGACGGCAGCCGCTTCTTGGTCGTGCCCGTCATCCGCGATGCCGACAAACTTGATTTCGCGGCGTTCCACAAGACGTACGAAGCGCTCGTCGCAAAGGCGCGCTCCGGCCAGCTCATGCCCGGCGATCTGGCGGGCACGAGCATCACGCTCACCAACCCGGGCGGCATCGGCACAATCGCATCGGTTCCACGCCTCACGGCTGGCCAGGGCGCGATCATCGCCACGGGCGCGATCGGTTATCCGCCGGGTCTTGCATCCGTGCCCGAGTCTTCGCTGCGCGCGATGGGCGTCGCCAAAGTCATGACGCTCACCAGCACGTACGATCATCGCATCATCCAAGGCGCGCAATCCGGCGAGTTCCTGCGACGCATCGAAGAACTGCTCAATGGCGCGGATGGATTCTACGACGCGCTCTTCACGAGCTTGGGGCTTCCCAGGCCCGCCACGGTTTCCAAGATCGAGACGCGCGCCCCCGGCGTGCAGGCCGCGCCCGCAGCGCCGTTAGACCTGCTGCGCGCCGCGACCGCGGGCGCGTCGTTAGTCGCACGCTACCGCACGTTCGGCCACACCGCCGCCATGCTCGATCCGTTGGGCGAGCCGCCCGAGGGCGATCCGGCGCTCGACCCCGCGAGTCTGGGCCTCACGCTGCCGCTGATGGAGTCGGTCCCCGCCTCGGTGCTGCGCATCCACCTGCCGGGGAACAATCTCGCCGAGCTGCTGCCGCGCCTGCGCGAGACCTATTGCGGCACCATCGCCTATCAGATGGAGCATATCTCGCGCCACGAGGAGCGCGGCTGGCTGCGCGAGCAGATCGAATCCGGTGCGCACCGGCAACCGCTCACGCGCGAGCTGGCGCTGCGCCTGCTCGGCGCGCTCAGCAGCGTCGAGACCTTCGAGCGCTATCTGCGCAAGTCGTTCCTCGGCCAAAAGACGTTCTCCATCGAGGGCCTCGACGTGATGATCCCGATGTTGGAAGAGGCTGCCGACGAACTGGCTGCGGACGGCGTCAGCGAAGTCGACCTCGGCATGGCGCACCGCGGGCGGCTGGCGGTGATCACGCACGTCGTCGGCAAGCCGTTCGAGGAGGCGCTGCGCGAGTTCGAGGTCGCGGAGAAGCGCGGCGACAGCGATCTGCCGGGCGACGTGACCGGCGACGTCAAGTATCACCAGGGAGCGCAGGGCGTGCGCCAGTCCCCGGCAGGCAAGAACGTGCGCGTCGTCCTGGCATCGAACCCGAGCCACCTCGAGGCCGTCGATCCGGTCGTCGAGGGGCGCACGCGCGCCGCGCAGACCGATCGCACGCACAACATCGCGGTCGTCGACGCGCAAAAGGCCGCCGCGCTGCTCATCCACGGCGATGCGGCATTTCCTGCGCAAGGCGTCGTCGCCGAGGTGCTCAACATGCAGTCGCTGCCCGGCTATACGACCGGCGGCACGATCCACATCATCGCGAACAACCAGATCGGATTCACGACGACGCCGGGCGAAGGCCGCTCGACGCGCTACGCGAGCGATCTCGCCAAAGGCTTCGACATCCCCATCATCCACGTCAACGCAGACGACGTCGAGGCCTGCATCGCCGCGGTGCGTCTGTGCGTCTCCTTCCGCAAACAGTTCAAGCGCGACATCCTGATCGACTTGGTCGGCTATCGCCGCTTCGGGCACAACGAGACCGATGAACCGGCGTACACGCAGCCGATCATGTACGAACGCATCAAGAACCATCCGACGGTGCGCGAGATCTTCGCGCGCAGGCTGATCGAGCGCGGGATCATCTCCGAGGACGACGCCACAAGACTGGTCGAGGATGCGCAGCGGCGCATCGAGGGCGCGCATGCGGCCGTCAAGGGCGCGCAGCAGCGCCAACCGGCCGTCGAGCCGGGCAAGAACGGCGCATCCGATGCTGCACCGATGGACACCCGCGTGCCAGCCGAGGCGCTGCGCAAGCTCAACGACCAGCTGCTGGCGGTGCCCGACGGATTCACGGTCCATCCAAAATTGGCGCGACAGCTCGAACGGCGGCGCAGCGCGCTCGCGCCCGGCGGGGACATCGACTGGGCGCTGGGCGAGGCGTTCGCGTTCGGCTCCTTGCTGCAAAGCGGCACACCGGTGCGCCTCACCGGCCAAGACACCGAGCGCGGCACGTTCAGCCACCGCCACATCGTGCTGCACGACCCCAAGACCGGCGAGAGCTATGCCCCGTTGCAGCACCTTGGCGGAGCGCGCGCGTCGTTCGAGGTGCACAACAGCCCGCTGTCCGAGTACGCGTGCGTCGGTTTCGAATACGGCTATAGCGCCGCGGCACCCGATGCGCTGGTGCTGTGGGAGGCCCAGTTCGGCGATTTCTTCAATGGCGCGCAGATCATCATGGACCAGTTCATCTCGGCAGGGCAGGCCAAGTGGGGCGAATCGCCGCGGCTCACCCTTCTGCTGCCCCACGGCTACGAAGGCGCGGGACCCGAGCACTCGAGCGCGCGCTTGGAACGATTCTTGCAACTGGCAGGCGACAACAACTTGCGCATCGCCGATCCGACGACGCCGGCGCAGTACTTCCACCTCTTGCGCGATCAGGCGCTCAATGCCAAAGCGCGCCCGCTCGTCGTCATGACGCCCAAGAGTCTGCTGCGTCTCAAGGCCGCCAGCTCGACGCTGACCGATTTCACCGATCGCGGCTTCCGGGCCGTCATCGACGATCCCAACGTGCGCGACCGCTCCAAGATCCAACGCCTCATCCTGTGCAGCGGCAAGATCTATTACGACTTGAGCCTCGATCCGCTGCGCCAGGCGGCCACCGACCTCGCGCTCGCGCGCGTCGAACTGCTCGAGCCGTTCCCGCTCGACGACGTGCTCGCGCTGGTCAAGTCGTATCCGTCGCTGACCACCGTCGCGTGGGTCCAAGAGGAGCCAAAGAACATGGGCGCGCGCGCGTTCGTCTCGCGCCGGCTGCGCGAACGGCTCACGCCGCAGAACATCGCCTTCGGCTATGTCGGACGGCCGGACCGGGCCAGCCCGAGCGAGGGTTATCCTGGAGCGCACGCGGTCGAGCAAGAGCGCATCGTGCGCGAAGCGCTGTCGCAACCGGTCTATAAGGAAGCTCAGTGAGCACGCGCATGGTCGTGCTGGGCGGCGGTCCGGCTGGCGACGTGGCGGCGCTGCGCGCGGCGCAGTTGGGCGCGCAGGTGACGCTGGTCGAGCGCGCGCAGCTCGGCGGCACGTGCTTGAACTGGGGCTGCATCCCCACCAAGGCGCTGCTCGCCAGCGCCGACCTGCTGCGCAAGATCCGGCGCGCCGGCGAGTTCGGCATCGACGTGCCCGAGCCGCGCGTCAATTTCGCCAAGATGATGTCGCGCAAAGAGGACATCGTGGTGAAGCAGCGCTCCGGCGTCGAGGCCGCCTGCAAGCGCAAGAAGGTGGAAGTCGTGCACGGCCAGGGCACGGTGGCGTCCGATGCGGTCGTGGTCAACGGCACGCGCTACCCGTTCGATTTCCTGATCGTCGCGACGGGCACCGAGGCCGCCGGCCTGCCGATGCTCGACATGAAGCAGCCCGCGGTCATCACGTCGAATGGCGTGCTGCGTCTCGAGTCGGTGCCCAAGACGCTGCTGGTCATCGGCGGCGGCGTGGTCGGCTGCGAGTTCGCCAGTCTGTTCGCGACGCTCGGCAGCGAGGTCACCATCGTCGAGATCCTCCCGCGCCTGCTCGCGAGCATCGATGCGCGCACCGCCGGCCAATTCCAAAAGATCATCGAGAAAGAGGGCGTGCGCGTGCTGACCGGCCGCAGCGTCAAAGAGATCCTGCAGTACCGGCGCGACGGTTTGGTGGCGCAGCTCGACGACGGCACGAAGATCGACGCCGAGAAGCTGCTCGTCTCGGTCGGCCGGCTGCCGCAGACGCGCGATATCGGCCTCGAGGGCGCGGGCGTCAAGATCGACGGGCGCGGCTACGTCGAGACCGACGACTATCTGCGCACCGCAAACCCGAAGATCTTGGCGGCGGGCGACTGCCGCGGCGGCTTGCAGCTGGCGCACAAGGCCTCGGCCGAAGGCGGGCGCGCGGTCGAGAACGCGCTCGACCATAACCCGATGCCGATGGACTGGAGCGTCATCCCCAGCTGCATCTACACGCATCCGGAGATCGCGTCGGTGGGCCTCAACGCCGATACGGCGAAAGAGGCCGGGCACGAGGTCAAGCTCGGGACCGCGCGCGTCATCGGCAACGGCAAGTCACTGGCCGAAGGCGAGCCCGACGGCTACGTGCAGATCGTGACCGACGCGAAGACCGACCGCATCCTCGGCGCCACTCTGATCGGCATCCACGCGGTCGAATTGATCCATGAGATCGCCGTCGCCATGTCGGACGCGCTCACCATGGACGAGCTCGGTTCAGTCATCCACGCCCACCCGACGGTGAGCGAACTGGTGATGGATGCAGCGCAGCAAGGCGAAAGCGTCGCGCCTTACCTCTCGTAAAAGGAGTCCTCTGATGCGTCTTGTTCCGGTTCTCATGCTCGCTGCGCTGCTCGCCGTTTTCCCGGCCTGCGCGAAGAAGAGCCAGACCACGACCGCGCCGGGCGCTATGGCGCCGCAAACCTCGGTGCAGCGCGCCACCGTGGTCACCACCCAGGGCAAAGTGACCATGGGCCAGGGCGCCGTGGATCCCAACAGCCTCGGCCTGCCGGTGTATCCGGGCGCGACGCCGAGCGAGGCCGGTTCATATTCCATGACCGCGCCGCAGGGCAGCGAACAGATCTTGACCATCGAGACCAAAGACCCGTTCGACAAAGTCGTCGCGTTCTATAAGGATAAGATGCCTGCGGGTACGCAGAGCGCGCTGACGGGCTCGGGCAGCGCCGCAACGGCCCAGTTCGCCATCGGCAAACCCGCCGACAAGGTTCACAAGGGGATCATCATCGCACAATCAGGCGGAACCGTGAAGATCACGATGATGGTCGGCACCAACCAGTAGTCTCTGGAGCGGTCGAATTTATTCGACCGCCACCTGCACGATCAGACATTTCAGATAAGCCGTTTCGGCCGCTGACATCAGGATCGGGTGATCCGGCGGCAACGCCCGGTCTTCGAGCAGCTGCAGCTCGACCCGCGCGTCGGCGGCCGCATCCGCGATGACCTCGCCGAAAAGCCGGCGCGTGACCGGACGCGAGCACGAACACGTGACGAGGATGCCGCCCGGGCGCAGCAGCTTGAGCGCGCGCAGATTGATCTCTTTGTAGCCGCGCAGCGCGCCTTCGAGCGCGCCCCTGCCGCGCGCGAACGAAGGCGGGTCCAAGATGACCATGCCGAAGATCTCGTCGCCGTCGCTGGCCTGGCGCAGCCAATCGAACGCGTTGGCCTCGACGAACGACGCATTCGTGCACCCGTTGTGCTCGAAGTTGCGCTGTGCCAGCTCGCACGCTTCCGGCGAGATGTCGACGTTGACGACCTCGTTTGCGCCCGCGAGGCATGCGTGCACGCCGAAGCCGCCCGAGTATGCGAAACAATTCAACACGCGCCTGCCGGCAGCGTAACGCGCCGCGGCCGCCCGGTTGAGCCGCTGGTCGAGGAACAGGCCGGTCTTCTGCCCGTGCGCGACGTCGACGAGCAGGCGCGCCGGTTCCTCGACGATCTCCACGAGCTCAGGCGGCGGCGCGCCCGCGAGCACGCCGATCTGCGGTGCGAGACCTTCGAGCGAGCGCTCGGGCACGTCGCTGCGTTCGTAGATGCCGCGCGGCGCAAGCAGGTCCTCGAGGGCGGCGACGATGTCGGCGCGCGCCGTGTCGATGCCCAGCGTCGAGATCTGGATCACCACGAAACCCGCGTACCAGTCGACGATCAAGCCCGGCACGCCGTCGCCCTCGGCGTTGACGATGCGCCGGCCGCCGTCGGCCGGCACCGGCGCGCGCAGACCTACCGCCGCTTGCAGCCGCCGGTGCCAGAACTGCGCGTCGACCCCCTCGTCGCGCCACGAAAGCACGCGCAACGAGATCTTCGAGCGCCGGTTGAGATACGCCACCGCGAAGAAGCGCCCGCGATGGTCGAGCACGCGCACGCACGCGCCGTCGGGCGCATCCGGCAGCTGCGCGATCTCGCCCGCGAAGATCCATGGATGGCGCGCGCGCTCGGGGCGGCGAGGCCGCAGGCGCGCCTCGCTCAAGCGCGCGAGCGTGCGGAGCGGCCGGCGCGCTCGCCGTCAGCGGCGGGCTTGCCGTCAGCCGCCTGCTTGTGAAAGACGATCTCGCCATTCTTGGCGTCGGCGACGACCGTGTCGCCCGGGACGAAGTCGCCGTTGAGCACCTTGAGCGCGAGCGGGTCGACGATGTCTTTCTGCAGCGTCCGTTTGAGGGGGCGGGCGCCGTAGACCGGATCGTAGCCGCGGTTGGCGATGAGCTCCTTGGCGGCGTCGGTCAGCTCAAGATTGACGCCGCGCTCGGCCAGCCGTTTGCGCAGCATGCGAAGTTGGATGTCGACGATGCGCTTGATGTCGGCGAGCGAGAGATTGCGGAAGATGATGATCTCGTCGATGCGATTGAGGAATTCGGGCCGGAAGTGCTGGCGCATGGTCTCCATGACCGCCTCACGCATCTTCTCCTCGTTGCCGGCGTATTCGGCGATCGCCGCTGAACCAAGGTTGCTGGTCATGATGATGACCGTGTTCTTGAAGTCGACGACCCGGCCTTGGCCGTCGGTGAGCCGGCCGTCGTCGAGGATCTGCAAGAGCACGTTGAAGACGTCGGGGTGCGCCTTCTCGATCTCGTCGAACAAGATGACGCTGTAGGGCCGCCGGCGCACCGCTTCGGTCAGTTGGCCGCCCTCTTCGTAGCCGACGTAGCCGGGCGGCGCGCCGATGAGCCGCGCGACCGAGTGCTTCTCCATATACTCCGACATGTCGATGCGGATCATCGAGTGCTCGTCGTCGAAGAGAAATTCGGCCAGCGCACGGGCGAGCTCGGTCTTGCCGACGCCGGTCGGACCTAAGAAGATGAACGAACCGAGCGGACGGTTGGGGTCTTGCAGGCCTGCGCGCGCGCGGCGCACCGCGGCGGCGACCGCCTTGACCGCCTCTTCCTGGCCGACCACGCGCACGTGCAGCCGCTCCTCCATCTGCAAGAGCTTCTGCACTTCGCCTTCCATCAGTTTGGAGACGGGGATGCCGGTCCACTTGGCGACGACCTCGGCGATGTCGTGCTCGTCGACCTCCTCTTTGAACAGTTTGGCGCTGCTCTCATGGGACTTGGCGTACCGCTCTTCGATCTCGCCGGCCTTGCGCTGCAGCTCGGGCAGCGTCTGATATTTCAGCTTGCTGATCTCTTCCCAATTGACGTTGGGCTCGTACCCCTGCTCGGCGCGCGTGATGCGCGTCTTGACCTCCTCGATCTGCTCTTTGATCTTGCTGACCTCGCCGATCGCGTTCTTCTCCGACTCCCATAGCTTGCGCAGGCGCGTCGACTCGGACTCGAGCTCGGCGATCTCTTTCTCGATGTCGGCCAGGCGTTTGCGCGAGCCCGCGTCGGTCTCTTTCTTGAGCGCCTCGCGCTCGATCTTGAGCATGTTGTTGCGCCGCTCGACCTCGTCGAGCTCGACCGGCCGCGAATCCATCTCCATGCGGATCTTGGAAGCCGATTCGTCGACCAAGTCGATGGCTTTGTCCGGCAAGAAGCGGTCGGTGATGTAGCGGTTGGACAGCACCGCGGCCGCGACCAGAGCGGAGTCTTTGATCCGCACGTGGTGGTGCGTCTCGTAACGCTCGCGCAAGCCGCGCAGGATCGAGATCGTGTCCTCGACGGTCGGCTCCGACACCATGACGGGCTGGAAGCGCCTCTCGAGCGCGGCGTCCTTTTCGATGTACTTGCGGTACTCGTTGAGCGTGGTCGCGCCGATACAGTGCAGCTCGCCGCGCGCGAGCATCGGTTTGAGCAGATTCGAGGCGTCCATCGCGCCCTCGGCCGCGCCTGCGCCGACGACCGTATGCAGCTCGTCGATGAACAGTATGATCTGGCCCTGGCCTTGCTGGACCTCTTTGAGCACCGCCTTGAGGCGGTCTTCGAATTCGCCGCGGTACTTCGCGCCGGCGATAAGCGCGCCCAGGTCGAGCGCGATGATGCGCCGGTCTTTGAGACCTTCGGGCACGTCGCCGCGCACGATGCGGTGCGCCAAGCCTTCGACGATGGCGGTCTTGCCCACGCCCGGCTCGCCGATGAGCACCGGATTGTTCTTGGTGCGCCGCGAGAGCACTTGGATGACGCGGCGGATCTCCTCATCGCGCCCGATGACCGGATCGATCTTGTTCTGCTTGGCCAGCGCCGTGAGGTCGCGCCCGTAACGTTCGAGCGCTTGGTACTTGCCTTCCGGATCTTGGTCGGTGATGCGCTGGCTGCCGCGCACCGGCGCCAGGCCGGCGAGGATCTTGTCGTAGGTGGCGCCCGCTCGCGCGAGCAGATCTTTGGCCTCGGATCGGCCGGTGGCATTGGCGATGGCGAGCAGCAGATGTTCGGTCGAGACGTACTCGTCCTTGAACTTCTCTGCTTCTTTGGTCGCGCGGTCGAGCAGCTCGCTCATCTCGCGCCCGAAGCGCGGTTCGGCTCCGCCGTAGACCTTCGGGCGCGCGTCGAGCGCGGCTGTCGCGCTCTTGCGCAGCTGATCGACGTTGATGCCGAGCTGGCGCAGCACGATGGCCGGCGTCCCTTCGGCGTCGCCGAGCAGCGCCACGAGCAGGTGTTCGGCATCGATCTCGGCAGCGTGGCGCTCGCCGGCGATACGCTGCGCCTCGACGAGCGCTTCTTGCGCCTTGCGTGTGAGCTTGTTGAAATCGGTCATCGAACGCCTCTTCGTACTTCCATCCACAGTACTGACAAGGGCCGGGCGGGTTTGTTTCCGCGCAGCGAAGTCGGGGACCCTTTACGCGAGCACCCGAACGCGTGATTCGCATTGCGCTACTTGCGGTCTTCCGTTACAATCGCCACACACGCCGTTTCGAGGAGCCTGGTCCGCATGCCGCATCCATCCTTATGCGGGCTGCGCGTCGCACCGCTCATCATCCTGGCACTGTGCGCTCCCGCCTTCGGCGCGAGCGCCTCCTCCGCCGCCTTTTCGCCGGCCGTCCCACCCGTGCTCGCACGCTTGCGCGGCTTTCACGGCCACATCGAGTACGCCGGACATCGATCCGACGTGCCTCATGCACCGGAGATCCAAGGCAGCGCGCAGATCGGCGCGGACGGCTTTTCCGTGGACGAGCACTCGGCGCGCTATGCGGTCCATGCCGACCGCAACGGTGTGGAGATCCAAGCGGGATCCGTCCGCGCGTGGGCGAGCGATCCGCTCGCTTCAGACGTACTGGTGAACCCGTGGCTTGTCGCTCTGGCTCGTCTGAGCGCGGGCGGCCTGCGCGAGCGCAGCGCGCTGTCGTGGGAGGCGCCTCGCGACGTCGTGGTTTATGTCGATCGCGTCGGCGATGCGATCACCGGCATCGCGCCCGCGCACGACGCGCGGCTCGCGTATGTCTTTGCCGGATGGAGCGAGGTCTCGGGCGTGCCGGTGCCGACGCGCATCGTGCGCCTGCGCTCGGGGATACAGGACGCGACGTTCCAGATCGACCGTCTCGACATCGCCCTCGAGAGCGCACCCGCAGCGCGCGACACCACGGTCTCATCGCCTGTGCGATCGGCGGGCGACGTTTCCGCGCCGGTGGTGCCCGCGGGCGCATCCGGTGCCGTCTCGGCGCCTTTTCCGTGGAGCCGCGTGCTCGGCGCGTTCGGGTTGATGGCTCTGGCCGTGGCGATCGTCGCATGGCTGCGTCGCGACGCATTCTCGATGCGGCTGTGCGATCGGGCGACGCGCGATCCGCGCGGTTGGAAAGCAATCGCCAGCGCCGCGTACGTCGGCCCGGACGGCGTGCTCACGCTCGAGGGCAACCACTATCGCGTCGGGCCGGAGTTCTTTGCGCGAGCCGTCGAGGTGCAGCATTCCGCTCTGTTCGTGCGCGTGAGCGCGCCAGGGGTGTCGAGGGCGATGGTGTTGCCACGCCGCTTGCCGCGGATCGCTGCGCGACCCGAACGCGCGCGGCGGGCGACGGCAGGCTTGAGCCTTATCGAGACGCTGGTGTCGATGGCCTTCTTCACCACGGTGATCGTCGCCGCGGTCTATCCGGCGCTGACAGCGGTCGCGCGCGCCGATTACGTCGCCGCGCAGAAGCGCGCTGCGCTGCTTGCCGTCTCGAACGCGCTCACCGATGAGGAGACGGCCTGCGCGTACGGCACCGTGTTGCCGACCGGCACCACGTCGAGCAGCGCAGGTGATCTGACGATCACCGTCGTGGTCAGCGCGAATGCGTTGGCGGACGCCCGCGACGTTGCGGTCTCAGCCAGCGACTCGTCGGGGCGCGTGCTGGCGAAGTTGGCGACAACGGTCGGACCGCCGGTGCCGCCGCCAGGCAGCTCGACGACACCGCCGGCGGGCCCCGCGCCGCCGGCTCCTCCCACGGGCGGCTCGGGCATCCCGACGCCCACGCCGACGCCGACCCCTGCGTGGTCAGCTCTTGGAGGGCGCTGAGATGCGGGCTCGGCGCGGCATCGCGCTCGTCTCCGTGTTGCTCGCCACGACGTTGCTGTTGGCGCTGCTCGCATTTCTGGTCCACATCGGGACCTCGGGCTTGCGGCGCGTCACCGAAGAGCAATGGAATCGGCAAGCGCAGGCGGGCGCGGACGCCGCCGTCGGCTGGCTGCGCGCGCTCGTCAGCGAGCGGCAAGGCGACGTCGTGGCGGCGTTGGGCGACGTCGCAGCCGCGCAGAGCACCTACACGCTGGTCATCGATGAGCGCACGCACGTCGATGCGCGCGTGGCGGTGCGCCTGGACACGGCCGGCGCGACCAACGACCATCTGGACGTCAACCTCCAGCAGAACCCGTTCGTGAATGAGACGCCGCTGCAGGTCAGCGTCACCGCTACCGTTGTGGTCGACGGCACGCCGGTGGCGACACGGAGCACGACCGCGTTGGTGCGCACGTTCGGCCAGTTCTACCCGTATTCGGAGGTCGTCGGGGTCATCGACAATTCAGGACCAGTGGGCATCGACAGCCCAGGCGACCCGGCGGGCCAAGTCGCGACCTCCTCCGTCACCGACCTGCGCATCCACGTCTTCACGACGGGCCCGACCGGCGAGCCGGTGCCGAACGACTCTTTTGGGAATCAGCAATGGTGGGACGGCAACGCGGTACCGTCGGGCGCCCTTCCATGAGTCGCCTCGGTCATCGGTACCGGTCGCGCGGCATGACGTTGATGGAAATGCTGGTCGTCGTGTCGATGCTCGCGATCGCCGCCGCGCTTGTCTTGCTGACGCCGTTTCGGGCCTATCAGCGCGAGCGTGCGGCCGGGGACGCGGCGTCGACCGTCGCGCAGGACCTTGCGCTGCTCGAGCGCGTCGCGCAAAACGGCGGAGCCAACGACGGCGCGACGCTGCAGATCGACTCGACAGCTCCATTATCGTACGACTGCTACTACGGGCGGCCCAATGCCATAGATTCCAACTCGACGCTCGGGCCGGTCATCGTCCATCGCAGCTTCGATGACGTCGACTTGACGGGCGGACCGATCGACGCGACCACGCCACTGCTGTTCGCGAGCAACGGCAGCGTGCAGTACGTGAGCGCCGGCACGTGGGCCGACCAGCATCAGACGATCGAGCTCGTCCTCACTCCTGCAAGCGACGAAGCCCGCGCGGCGAAGGTCGACCTGAATCTATTCACCGGCGGAATCTCGCTGCCGTAGCGTCGTCGAGCGCGGCGTTCTAGCGAAAGTCGCGCGATGTCAGGCCGCGTGCGAGGCGTTCGAGATCGAGCTTCCAGAAACGCCGCGCGAGGATGTTGACGCGGCCGTCGTCTTTTTGCAGCACGCCTTCCACGATGACCGCCGGTTCGTCGCGTGCGATCGGGCGGTACTTCTGATAGATGTCCGGCCGGATGATCACGTTCATGAGCCCGGTCTCGTCCTCCATCGTCGTGAAGACGAAGCCTTTGGCGGTGCCCGGCCGCTGGCGCGTGGTCACGATGCCGGCGACCTTGGCCACGAGCCGGTTGGGCAGCCGCTCGAGATCAGCGGCGCAATAGATGCGCGCTGCTTTGAGCTGTTCCCGATAGAACTGCATGGCGTGATATTTGGTGGATAGGCCGAGGCCCCATAGATCGGCGGCCGCTTCTTCCACTTGATGCATGTGCGGCAGCACGACCGCCGGCTCGTCAATCGTCATGTCGCGTTCGAGTCCACCCACGCGCGGCAGCTCCGCCATGCGCTGCACCTCCCATAACGCCTGGCGGCGCGACAGGTCGAAACAGGCGAACGCGTCGACGGCGGCCAGCGACTCGAGCACGTCCTTGGGCAGCCCGGTGCGCAGCACGAAATCGCGCAGATCCCGGTAGGGGCCGGCGACGCGCTGCGCCTCGAGCATCTCTTCGTGTTTGGCGCCGATGCCTCGCACTTGGCTCAGCCCGATGCGCATGGCGACCGGGTGGCGCCATTCGGACGGCCGGTCGGATACATCCGGCTGCTCCATCGGTTCGCGCGAGCGGATGGGTTCGACGGTGCAGGGGTAGTGCGACGCGTTCACGTCCGGCGGCAGGATCGCCACGTTGTGGCGGCGCGCGTCGGCGATCAGCGATTCGGGCGAATAGAAACCCATCGGCTGCGCGTTGAGCAGCGCCGCGAAGAACTCCGGCGCGTAGTAGCGCTTGAGATAGCCCGAGACGTAGACGATGAGCGCGAACGACGCCGCGTGCGATTCGGGAAAGCCGAAATCGGCGAACGCGCTGAGCATCTGGAACAGGCGCTTGGCGACGTCGTGGGTGATGCCGTTTTTGGCCCAGCCTTCGATCAAGCGTCCTTTGAGGCGCTCCATCTTCTCATACGAGCGCTTGTGCCCCATGGCGCGGCGCAATTCGTCGGCTTGCCCGGCCGTGAAGCCGGCGGTCTCGACCGCCATGCGCATGCCCTGCTCTTGGAACAGCGGCACGCCGAGCGTGCGCTCCAGCACCGGCACGAGCGACGGATGGGGATACGTGACCGGCTCGAGGCCTTTGCGCCGGCGGATGTACGGATGCACCATGTCGCCCTGGATCGGACCCGGCCGGATGATCGCCACTTCGACCACGATGTCGTAGAAGTTGCGCGGCTTGAGGCGCGGCAGGGTGGCCATCTGCGCGCGCGATTCGACCTGGAACAGCCCCACCGTATCGGCGGCGCACAGCATGTCGTAGACGCCGGGATCGTCGCAGGCGCGCAGGTCCACCAGATCGACCGTCTCGCCGCGCACGCGTTTGATCTCTTCGAGCGCGATCTCGATGGCGTCGAGCATGCCCAGGCCGAGGATGTCGATCTTGATGAGCCCGAGCGTGGCGCAGTCGTCCTTATCCCAGCACACGATCGTGCGGTCCGGCATGGCGGCCTTTTCGAGCGGCGCCACCTCGATGAGCGGCGAGCGCGTGATCACCATGCCGCCGACGTGCTGGCTCAGATGGCGCGGAAAGCTGTCGATGCGCGCGCATAACTCGTACAGCCGCTGGGCGACGCCGCTGCCGCCCTCGACCGCCAGCGCCGAGGGCAGCGCGGCGATCGCGCCCTCGACGTCCGCGGCCGACAGCGCAAGCGGTTCCCCGTGCTGCGTCACCTGCATCGCCTCGTGTTTGGGTACGCCCTCCGTCGCTTGCGCGATCTGCGCCGCCTCTTCGCCGACGCGCACGGATGAATAGCTGTCGAGCGACTTGGCGAGGGCGTCCACTTGATCGAGCGACAGGCCGAGCGCTTTGCCGATGTCGCGCACCGCCGAGCGCGCCCGGTAGCTGATCACTTCAGCCACCATACCGCTGTGCTCGCGCCCGTAGCGCTGATAGACGTACTGGATGATCTGCTCGCGCTGGTCGCCCGACGGACAGTCGATATCGATGTCGGGCAGCTCGGCGCGCTCTTCGGACAAGAAGCGCTCGAAGAGCATCTTCAAGCCCACTGGATCGACGTTGGTGATGTGAAGCGCGTAGCACACCGCCGAGTTGGCGGCCGAGCCGCGCCCCTGGACGAAGATGCCGCGCTCCATCGCAAAGCGCACGATGTCCCACACGATGAGGAAGTAGCCGGCCAGATCCATCCGCTCGATGACGCCCAGCTCGTGCGCGATCTGCTTGCTCACCTCGGGGGTCACGGGCCGATAGCGGCGGCGCACGCCTTCATGCACCAAAGAATAAAGATAGGAAAACGCGGTCTCGCCCGGCGGCAGCGGAAAATCGGGGAACTCGTTGCGCAACCGGTCGAGCCGGAACTCGCAGCGCTGGGCGATCGCCGCGCTGGCGTGCACCGCGCGCGGGTGCTCGGCGAACAGGCGCGCCATCATCTCCGGCGGGCGCAGATAGTACTCGCCGTTAGGGCGCAGGCGCGTGCCCGCGTCGTCGAGCGTCGTCTTAAGGCGCACGCAGGTGAGGACGTCTGCCAGCGCGCGATGTTCCGGCACCGCGTAGTGGACGCCGCCGGTGGCGACCACCCCAAGCTCGAGCGCGCCGGCGAGCGCGCATAGCGAGCGGATGCGCGGTCCGTCGTCAGGCAGCAGATGGCGCTGCAGCTCGATCCACAAGTTCCCCCAACCGAAGATGTCGCGCAGTGCGCCGGCCTGTTCGCACGCCCCGCGAAAATCGCCGTGCTCCAGGGCGCGCGGAATGGCGCCGTGCTCGCAGCCGGAGAGCGCGATGATGCCGGCCGCGTAGCGTGCGAGGTTGTGATACGACGTGCGCGGCTGGCCGCGCTCGTTGTCGAGATGCGCCCGGCTGATCAGGCGCGAGAGATTGCCATACCCCTCTTTGCTCTGCGCGAGCAGCACGAGGTGGCTCTCGTCCTCGAGCGTCAGCTCCGCGCCGATGATCGCCGGGATGCCCGCTTCGCGCGCGGCTTGGGCGAAGCGCACGGCGCCGTAGACGCCGTTGCGGTCGGTGATTGCGATGCCGGCCAAGCCCAGCTCGCGGGCGCGCTCGACCAGCTCCTCGGGATGTGAGCCGCCTTCGAGCAGCGAGAAATTGGAATGGCAATGGAGCTCGGCGTACGGCAGCATGCGGTGCGCTAGTCGAACACGCCCTGCAGATACCAGCAGCCGTCGCGCAGGTCGCGAAAGACCAGCAACAGCGCACCCGCATTGTCGACGAGCTGATAGTAATCGCGCTCGACCGGCTGCTCCCACCAGCTCTCGCTCAAGCGGAACGGCCCGGCTCGCGCGCTGTCCTGCGGCGGTGCGGCGATGGGCTTGGGGGGATCCACCAAGCGCAGCGCCGGCGCCCAGGCGCCGCCGTTCGCCGCCGGCGCGTTGCTCGCGGACCTCTGTGTCACGGGAGCGGGCGCGTTCAAAGAACGCGCGGCCACATGAGAGCTGCGTGCGGGGGTCACGTTCCTCGCGCCGCGCCCGAGCGCTCCGTGCCTCGAACTGCGCTCGCGTACGACGCCCACGAGGTCCTGCGGAGAGTCGATCGGCGTCGCCTGTTGCATGCGTTCGGGCAAGCGCGAACGCGCCGGCATCGGCATCATCGTCACCACCTCGTCGCGGCGCAGCGCCGCCTGCAGACGCGCGATGGTCGCCGCCACCGCCGCGCGCCGCGATGCCGCAGTCCCGTCGAACAACGAGAGCTGCGGCGGCGCCTGGCCGCACGGCGTCACGCGCACGCCGACCGCCGCGATCGACTCGAGCATCTCGCGCGATTCCAGCGCGATGCGCGCGAGATGGAACATCGTCTCCGCCGACGCGCTCGGCTCCGCGAGCAGCACGGGCACGATCGCCGATTCCGCCGAATGCTCCAGTACGACGTCGAAGCGATCGCACGTCTGCGCACAGCCGGCCAGCCGCGCGGCGACCGTGCCGAGACAGCCGCGCAATGCGAACAGCACCGGCTCGAGCCGGTCGACCGCGCCGTCGAAGCCAAAGCGGTCCTCGTAGACCGCGGCCGCGTTGCGCGGCTGCAACGATTCATCGTCGGCGCCGCGCGCGAGCTGCTGATAGCGCCGCGCGCGTTCGCCGAAACGCAGCGCCAACGGCCCGACGGGCAGCGCCGCCAGCTGGCCGAGCGTGCGCAAGCCGAGCAGGTCGAAACGATCCGCATCCCCCGGCGCGAGCGCCAGCAATCCGATGGACAGCGGTGCGAGGAAGACCGCGCTGCCGCCGGGCGGCACGATGCTCACGCCGGCACCGGCCACGCGCGCCGCGCAGCGCGCGCTGAACTTGTCATCGGCGATCGCGGCGGCGCACGAGAAGCCGAGCTCGGTGGCCAGCGAGAGGGCGGCGCCGAGCGCACCCGCCTCGCCGCCCGGCAGTGCGGCCGCATCGAAGTAGCAGATGCCGGGCGCGCTGCCTTCGACGAGCGGACCGCACGTCTCCAACGCATCGAGCAGCTCGCTCGTCGCCGCAAGCTCCGCGCTCTCGTCGCGTGCGATGACCACCAATCCCGGACAGGCGGCGCGCGCCTGTTTGGGCGTCATGCCGGCGACCACGCCGATGCTCGTGCGGTTGGCGCTGACGATCTCCCGGCGCGACTCGCCATGCGCGATCGCGAGCGGACGTCCTTTCAAGGACGGTTTGGCGCGCAGGCAGACCTCGACCGAGAACTGCGGCAGGACCAGACACGCGATCCGGCGCTGCATCAGCAGGGCCACGTGCCGGCGACCTCGGGCAGCGAGGCCGCAAAACGCGCGCTGCGACCGGGAGCGATCGCGCGCGATTTGGCGATGTCGACCGATGCGATGCAGCCCATCAAACGGCCGCTGCCCTCGCTGCCCTCCTGCCAGACCGGCGTCAGACCATGCGCGCGCACGCGCAACGATGCGAACGAGGCTACCGCTTGCGCATCGCCGTTGGTGATGACGACCAGCGTCGTGCCGGTCTTCTCGGCTTGCGCCACCAGGCGCGCGCAATGATGGGTCTGCAGCGTGCCGGACAGCTCGGCGCAATCCACGACCACGATCGCGCACGCGCCGCCGCGCACGAGCGCATCCGTCGCGCGCCGCGCCGCAGCGGCATCGCGCGGGCGCGCCACGATGAGCCGGCGGACGTCGATGCCCGCCGCGACGGCGGCCGGCGCGAAAAAACCGCCCCACGGATCGACGTACGCGCCCAGCGCCCCCTCGCGCGTGGCCGACGCGAGCAGCGCGAACGCCACCATCGTCTTGCCGGACGAGCGCGATCCGAACAGCTCGGTGAGCTGGCCGCGAGGCACCCCCGCCGGTCCGAGCAGCGCGTCCAGATCGGCGATGCCGCTGGCCATCCCAGGCCGCACGGGAGCTGCGGCGTGGGGGATGACCCCTTGCCAGCGACGCTCTAACGCGCTTCGCAGCTCAGCCACGGAGGTAGACATGGGAGATTAGTATAATCGAACATATGTTCGATGGCAAGGCCTTCTCCCGATGTGTGATATGGTTGGCCCAGACCCGAACCGAAGGCCCGGACATGAGTGATTTCGCCGCTGCCGCCGAGGCTATTCTACGCGCGCGCCTGCGCGATGATCCCGTCCGCGCCACCTGGACCGGCCTGCACGACTACGACACCGAAATGCCCGACGTCACGGCCGACGGCATCGAGCACCTCAAGACGGCGCTTGCGTCCAACATCGCCACGCTCGAAGCGTTCTCGCTCGGCGATCTGAGCCGCGACGAACGCACCGACCGCAGTCTGCTCATGTCCGAACTCGAGGTCGAACTGCGCGAGCTGAACGAACTGCAGCCGTACCAGCACGATCCGTCGCTTTATCCGTCGCTCGCCGCGGACGCCGTCTATTCCGTCTTGGCGCGCGAGTTCGCGCCGCTGCGAGACCGGCTGCCGTCCGTCGTCGCGCGCATGGAGAAGATCCCGGCGATGCTCGAGACCGCCAAGCGCACCCTCACGCGCTCGCCGCGGGTCTGGACCGACATCGCGGTCGAGGAGACCGAAGCGGCCATCGAGTTCTTCAACGACTCCGTGGCGCCGTTGTTCCACGAGCTTCGCTCGAGCGCCGTGCTCGGGACGCAGGCGCGCGACGCGATGCGCGACACGCTCGCCGCCCTCACGGATTACCGGAACTTCCTCGAGCGAACCCACGCACAACGCGACGGCATGCAGTTCGCCATCGGGCGCGAGCTCTTCGACTACAAACTTACGCACGAGCATTTCTTGCCCTATACCGCTCAATCGCTGTTGGAGTTCGGCGAGGAGGCGGTGCGGCTGACCGAGTTCCGCTTGCAAGAAGTGGCACATGTCATCGAACGGCAGACGGATTGGCCCGTGCTGTTGGAGCGCCTGCGCAGCGAGGCTCTGCCGGACAGCGAGGACCTGGTCTCGCTCTATCGCAACAGCCTTGGCCGCGCGCGCGACTTCGTCGTCAAGGCGGGGCTGGTCAGCATGCCCGAGGGCGAGATCCTTGAAGTCGTCGCGACGCCACTGTTCCAGCGCCCGACCACGCCGTATGCGGCGTACATGGCTCCGGGCGCGTTCGACGCGCGCCAACTAGGATTGTACTACGTCACGCCGATCGACGCCCATGCGTCCCCGCAAGCCCAGCGCGAGCAATTGCTCGGGCACAACCTTCTGGCCATGCAGCTGACGAACGTGCATGAGGGCTACCCCGGCCATCATCTGCAGCTCGTCATCGCCAATCGAGCGCCGTCGCTCGTGCGCAGGCTGCATGACAGCACCGTGTTCGCGGAAGGCTGGGCGCTGTATTGCGAGCAGCTCGTGCTCGACGAGGGCATGGATCCCGATCCGCGCATGCGGCTGTTCCAATTGAAGGATCAGTTGTGGCGCGCATGCAGAGTGGTCATCGACGTGAAACTGCATACCGGAGCTATGACCTTCGACCAGGCGGTCGATATGCTCGTGAACGTCGCCAAGCTCGAGCGCGTCAATGCGGTGGGTGAAGTGCGGCGCTACACGCAATCGCCGACGCAGCCGATGTCCTACCTGGTCGGCAAGCAGCAGATCATGGACCTGCGCGAGCGAGAGCGCGCGCGTCTGGGGGGCGCGTTCGAACTGCGCTCGTTCCACGACCGGCTGCTTGCGCAGGGCACCATCCCGGTCGCCCTCATCGCGCCCACGCTGGCAAACGAATCGGAGGGATAAGCCGATGTTCATCGCGTTCAAAGTGCTTCACGTGATCGGCGTGATCGCGTTCCTCGGCAATATCACCGTCGGTCTGTTCTGGAAGGCCTGGGCCGACCGTACCAAAGATGCGCGCGTCATCGCCTACACGATCGACGGCATCATCGTCGCCGATCGTATCTTCACTATTCCAGGCGTCATCTTGGTGCTTGTCGGCGGCGTCGGCGCGGCGCTTGCCGCTCACATCCCGATCCTGAGCACCGGTTGGATCCTCTGGCCGCTCGCGCTCTTCACGATCTCCGGGCTTGCCTTCGCGCCCGCGGCGCGTGCGCAGCGGCTGCTTTCGGCGGTGGCGCACGAAGGCGTGGACTCGGGCTCGATGGGCTGGGCGCTGTACGAGCAGATCTCGAAGATCTGGAATTTCTGGGGCACGATCGCGCTGCTGGCCCCGGCCGCCGCGGCGATCATCATGATCGCCAAGCCGGCGCTGCCGGCGTTCCACGCGTGACGATCGTCCAGCTGTGCAGCGGCCTGCTCACCCGAGGCGATGCGTTGCTGCTCACGCGGTGCGTCTATGCGGGCGAGCCCGAGCCGCTGTGGACGCTGCCCGGCGGACGACAAGAGGAAGGCGAGACGAAGCCACAGACCGTCGCGCGCGAGTTCTGGGAAGAGGCGGCGCTGCGCGTGCGCGTGGGTGAGCTCGCCTACGCGAGCGAGTCCATCGACGCCGCTCGCGGCCTGCACGTCATGAACGCCACCTTTCACGTCGAAGAAATCGATGAGCGGGCGCAGCCTCGCTCGCAGGATCCCAACGTCGTCGAGGTGCGCTTTGTGCCCTTCGAGGAGGCGCCGGCCCTGCTGCGCGCCGACGTGCTGCGGATCCCGGTCGAGGCGGCGCTGACAGGACGGTTGAACGGCCGGTATTTCTCGTTCCGCGCCGAGGATGCCGTCGAGCCGTTCTTCCGGGCCCGGGCTCAAGAGCCTGGGACCACATAAGTGGGATATCTGATCGACCCTCCGCAGCGCGTCGAAGGCGACTATGTCGCGGTGTTCGCACAGACCGATATGGCCGATGCGCTCGCCATCGAGTTCCTCAAGAGCAACGGATTGCATCCGGTGGCGCTGCCGCAGATGGGCGATCTCGGCATGGCGTTGGGCGGCGCGTTCGGCGGCGGCGCCGATCTGTACGGCGGCGAGGCGCTGCTGTGCGTGCCCGTGGCCGAAGCCGACCAGGCGCTCGATCTGCTCGAGTTCGACTCGGGCCTGGTCGACGACGATGTCGACGAGGACGACGGCGCGTAGCATGGCGGACATCAAGAACGAATTCGCATTCTCGTGGTCGCGCCATCAGGCGTTCTACACCTGTCCGCGGCGTTTCTACTGGCAGCATTACGGCTCGTGGCAAGGCTGGCTCGACGAAGCGCCGCGCGAGGCGCGCCTCGCGTACCGCCTCAAGCATCTGCAAAGCGTCGCCATGCTGATCGGCGACACGTTTCATGCGGAGGTGAGCGAAGTGTTGCGGCGCCGGCCAGACCGCCCGTGCGGTGTGCCGGTCGACCAGCTGCGCGAGACGATGGAGCGTCGCCTCCTCAAACACGTGCGCGAATCACGCGACCGCGATTGGGAGCGCTTCGGCAGCGTCAAAGACTACGCGATCCTGTTCGAGGACTATTACGGCGAAGGGCTGGGCGAGCACGACGAGCGGCGCGCCTTGGACACGCTGCGCCAGTGCGTCGAAGGCTTCGCGCGCAGCGGTTTCGGACGGCGCGCCTTCGGGGTGGAAAAATCGCGCCTGCGTGTGATCGATCCGAAGGGCTTTGACGAAAAGCGCGCGGTCCTCGACGGATTGATGGTCTATGCGCCGCCGGACCTCATCGCCGCCGACGAGAACGGCGATCTGCACATCGTCGACTGGAAGACCGGTTCACCGCATAAGACCAGCCTCGCGCAGCTTTCGATCTACGGGTTGGTCATCTCCGAAAAGCACGGCGCGCCGCTCGAACGCATGACCGCGCATCTGGTCTACGTGCGCGCCGGTGTCCACGAGCCGTACAACAACCTCGCCGCCGGCGTGGACGAGGCGCGGCGCAACATCTCGACCTTCGTCAGCGACGTCCGCGAACGGCTCACCGACGTGGACGCCAACGTCGCGGGCGACATCGACGCGTTCCCCATGACGACCGATCTATGGAAGTGCCGCTCGTGCAATTTCCGCGAGCTGTGCGGACGCGCCGGCGATCCGCCGCTCGCGCCGGACGAGGAAGCGGTCGCGAGCTAGGGTTCGCCGCCCATGTCGTCGCTGCCCGGCGGCGGCGTGCGCTCCGCCGACACGCCGAGCGCGATGAGCTGCGGCACGGTCACGAACTGATAGCCCTGCGCCCGCAGCTGCGTGACGATCAGCTTGGTCGCCTCGACCGTCGGCGCTCGATCTCCGCTCTTGCCTTTGTTCCCGTCGTGAAGAACGATGATGGAGCCTCCGCCGACGTAACGCAAGATCCGGTTCGCGATCACCTGCGGCGGCGGATCTTCCCAGTCGCGCGCAAGCGGCACGGACCACATGATCACCTCATAGCCCATCGAGCGCGCGACTTGGATGACCGCGTAGTCCCGGGCGCCGAAGGGCGGGCGGAACAGCTTCGTGTGTTCGCCGGTCGCATTGAAGATGGCGTCGTCGGTGGTGGCGAGCTCCCGGGCGATGTGGCGGCGCGTCTCGAGCACCAGATGCGCGTGATCCCACGAGTGATTCCCGATGGCGTCGCCGTAGCGCGCCTCGCGCTTGACCGACTCGGGATATTTCGACACGGCCATGCCGACCACGAAGAACGTCGCTGGGACGTGCTGCTGGTGCAGCCACTCGACGATCTCGTCCGTGTACGGCGGATTCGGCCCGTCGTCGTAGGTCAGCGCGACGTATCTCGCGTGCAGCGGCACCTGCGTGACCGTCGGCCCGAACGTCTGGTTGTACGGATTCTCGAGCAGATACCAGATCGCGCCGATCGCGACGAGCACGATCGCGGCGGCGATGCCCACCTCGCGCCAGTGCTTGCCCCACCACCCTTGTCGTGAAGAGCTCAATGCGCTCCGACGGCGGCGCCGACCTTGGGATGCGGCGCGGCGCCGTTCGATGCTGCGAGCTCGGCGCGGATCTTCGCCTCAGCCTGCTGCACGCTTGCCGGACCGAACGACTCGACGAGCTGCACCAGCTTCAGATACTGCGGATCGCGCAGCGGCCGGCCGCCCGCGACGCCGATCGGATTCTTGGGATCTTTGATGTTGACGGGATACTCCTGGCCCTTCGTCGTCGCCCAATACTCCGGATCCGAGAAGCCGAACACGCGCTGGCCGCCTTCGTCGCCCAGCGTCTGCGCGACCAGGAAGACATATTCGTCTTCCGGGTGAGGGCGCACCGGCTTGTCGAGCAGACTCCAGATGCCCTCGGCGCGCAACTGCTCGAACAGGAACGTCGCCTCAGGGCCGAACAGCGGCACCTCGAATTGTTTGGTGATCGTGCTGTCGCGGTTGGTGGCCGAGAAGAACATCGAGACCTTGCCGTCATCGTTGCTGATGCGATAGGTCTGTTCGGAGAGCGGCCCGCGATGCAGGTATTGCTGCATCGTCACCGTCCACGTGCTGCGCGCGGTGAGGACCTGGTTGACGGCGCTCTCGCGCTTGAGGTACGGCCCGACGAAGGCGACCAGCACGACGAGGATGACGATTCCCGAGATGACGATGACGAGCCACGAGCGCTGTTGTTCGGTCACGCGGCACCTACGTAGATGACGTTCATCAGGGCGCGATACATCGCGGCCGCATCGACGGCGACGTAACCGATCGTGCGCGGTCCGCGCCGCTCGAAGCCGGGCACGAGCGCGATGCGGCCGGCGTGGCCGCTGGTCAGCGTGTCGATCTCCATGTCCAAGGGCAGTTCGACGCGCAGCGGTTCAAACGCTCCCAGGTCCGACAGCGCGTGCTCCGACATCTGCCGCAGTTCGGCGCACACCTCGTGCGGCGAACGGCACTCCGCCGCGTAGTAGCTCAGGCTCGTCTTGGTCTGCACCCTGCGCGCCCAAGGGAGCACCCGAGCCGCTTCTTCCAGCGTCGTCGCATCGGCAGAGACCAGCGCCACCGGCACGCCGCGGTGGCCGGCCAGCGCGGCGTTGATCGGCAGCTCGCTCACCGCCTTTCCATTCAAGCGGCATTCGTAGATGATGCGAGGGCTGTACGTATGACCCATGACGGCGCGCGCATCTCCGATGGCGCCATGATAGCCGATGAAGAACGCAGCGGCGCACTCGTGGGTCAGTCCCTGCAGCATGAAATCTCGCTTGATGCGCCCGGCGACGACCTCGGCGCGCGGATCGAGCTCCTCGATGAGAAGATTGCGCATCGTCGAGTGCGAGTCGTTGACGATCACGCGGCCGGCGCCGCCCGCGAACGCCCCCTCGATGACCGCGTTCGCCTCAGCGGTCATGATCCGGCGCGCGCGCCGATACGCCGCGCCGTCGGACGGACGCACTTCATCCCAGTGCACGAGCGTGGCGCACCCTTCCATGTCGATGGACACGAAAATCGTGGGCGCCTTCGACGGCGGCGGCATCGGAACGCGCGCTTCTTCCACGCGACAAGGGCATCCTCGGCGGCCCCGCAAAGGGCGCGTCGAGGGAGGGCCGCCGTGAAACCGATAGCCTCGCGTTGGAGTTCGGATCTGCTGCTCGCCGACGGCGCGATGGGGACGCTGCTGCTCGAGCGCGCCCCCGCTGCGACGACGTGCGTCGAGCGGCTCAACCTGGATCACCCCGGCTTGGTCTCGCGCGCGCACGCCGACTATATCGCCGCCGGCGCCCAGATCATCGAGTCGAACACCTTTGCCGCCAACCGGCTCAAGCTGGCCGCCCACGAGTTGCGCGAGCAGCTGCCCGAGATCAACGCCGCCGGCGTGCGGCTCGCACGCGAAGCCGCCGGCACTCACGCGTACGTCGCGGGTTCGGTCGGACCGCTCGGCGCGCTGATGCGCCCGCTCGGTTTGGTCGAGCACGGCGAGGCAAGCGAGGTGTTCGCCGAGCATATCGCGGCGGTCATCGCCGGCAAACCCGATCTTCTTCTGCTCGAGACGTTCGGCAGCGTCGAAGAGGCGCTGCTGGCGTTGGCCGCGGCCAAGCGCATCGCCGGCGCGTTGCCGGTGGTGGTCTCCCTGTCGGTCATCGAAGACGGCAAGACCCCGGGCGGCGATCCGCTGCTGCCGGCGCTGCGGCGGCTGCGTGAAGCCGGCGCCGACGCGCTTGGCGTGAACTGTGCGGTCGGCCCGCAGGGCGTGTTCGACGTCCTCGCCCCCGTCATCGGACACATCGATGCGCCGGTCTTCGTCATGCCCAATGCCGGCTATCCGCATCGCGTCGACGACCGCGCAGTATATCAGTCGTCGCCCGAGTACTTCCGCCGCTTCGCACGCGACTTCGCGGCACTGGGCGCCAACGTCATCGGCGGCTGCTGCGGCACGACGCCCGACCACATCGCAGCCATGCGCGCGGAAGTGCATGGCAAGCACGTCCAACCGCGAGCGACGCGCGTCCGGGCCGCGGCCGAGGAGCGGCCCGCTTCCCCTGAGCCGGCGCGCGTGGTGCTGCCCGCGCAGCGCGCGCTCACCGGTTTCGAGCGCAAGCTCGGCAAGGAATTCGTCACCACGGTCGAGGTGTCGCCGCCGCGCGGCGTCGATTACTCCGCGGCCATCGCCGGCGCCAAACTTCTCGAGGCCGCAGGGGCCGACGCGGTCGACATCTCCGACAACCCGACCGCGCGCCTGCGCATGTCCAGCTCGGCGCTCGCCCACCTCATCATGCGCGAGACAAAGCTTGCGACGATCCTGCACTTCACCTGTCGCGATCGCAACCTGCTCGGCTTGCAGAGCGAATTGTTGGGCGCTGCGGCGCTGGGCGTCACCGCGATCCTCGCGCTGACCGGCGATCCGAGCAACGTCGGCGACTTCCCCAAAGCGACGTCGGTGTTCGATGTGACGTCGGTCGGGCTGACCGAGATCGTCAACGCGCTCAACCATGGCAAGGATCACGCCGGCACGGATGTCGGCCCTCCGACGCGCTTCCGCGTCGGCGTGGCGGTCAATCCGCTGGCCCGCGATCTCGACGTCGAGTTCAAGAAGTTCGACGAGAAGCTCGCGGCCGGCGCCGACTTCGCCATGACGCAGCCGATCTACGAGGTCGCCGCGATCGCGCCGTTCCTCGACCGCATGGCGGCGCTCAAGTTCCCCGTGCTCGTCGGCGTGCTGCTGCTGCGCAGCTACCGCAACGCCGAGTTCTTGCACAACGAAGTGCCCGGCATGTCGGTGCCGCAATCCGTTCGCGACCGCATGAAGGGCGCGAAGGACGAGCGCGCCGAGGGCATCGCGATCGCGCGCGATCTGCTGCAGGAGCTCGAACACACACGCGGCGCCGCGGGCGCATACCTGATTCCGCAGGATAGATACGAGATGGCCGCTGAGGTGCTGGCTCGATCGCAGCGCACCCGGGCGAGCGCCTGATCGCCCCCACTCCCAGGGGGAAGCCGGTTACCGATGGGAAACTACGCGCCCTCGGTTTTCGTTAGTCTGGAAACGGTAGTTCATGCCGTTTCTGCTGACAGGGAGTAGTGCATATGACAGCCATCCCGAAGACCACGGTCGTTCATTCTTTTCTCGCGCTGGCGTTCTGCGCGGCGATGGTCGCGATCGGCGCGCAGCCGGCCGCTGCCAAGTGTCCGCCCGGGACTTTGCTGACCGAAGTCCACCGCAACATCGATACCGGAAAACTCGCTCCAGGTTCCGGATCGCAACTGTGCTTGGAATCCGGCAAGACAGCGCATCTCGTGGCCGACAGCTCGCTTTCCGTCACCAAGGGGACCTACACGTTTCTTTTCTGGGATGTTCGCGGGAAGCTCCACACCACGTTAGGGGTGTCGGTTGCAACGTGGAAGAGCGAACCCGCATTTGATGCCACCGCGTGGTACTTGTATCAGCCGAAATGCACGACGCCGGGGAAATGCGACGGCGGCAACCCCAACGTCAGAACACTTGGCTTTGAGGTAGACACGAACAAGAGGCTGCCGGGAACGCCGATCGCTTCCGTGAGTCCGGCGACGAATGGTTGGGCGACGCCGCAGACGGTGGTGTACACCAATACGTCCGCTGTCGCTATCACCGCCGCGAATCCGCTGGATTTCATCTACTGGAACATATTTCCACCGACGACAGGCGCGAGCGCTAAGGGCACGGTGCTCAGCGCCGGGCTGAACGCCGAGGTCTTGTTGGCGATCGCGTTTTACGGACCGAATCCGTGCACCTATATCTCCCCTCCCGCTCCCGGCGAGTTAGGGCCCGGGGCGGGTGCCGGCGCGTATCAGGCCGCGGCCAAATACGACGCGGAACAGTATCAGGCATGCGTCGCGCGACACGGTGGTGCAACGCCGGGGCCGTGAGTCGAGCATGAAACGAATCGCGATCCTGCTGCTCGGGGGCTTGCTCGTCACGCTCGACGCAAGCCCCTCGGGTGCGTGGACATACACCTGGAAACTTGCGAATCCGTCCTCGATCGTGGCGTATCAAGTCGGCAAAGGCGTCATCACGATCGCGAGCGCGAGCGCGTGCCCGCCCAGCGAGCTCGTGCCGGAATCGACGCCATTCGCCTACGATTTCAAGCTGGGCTCTGCCAAGGGCCTATTCTGCTTGGCCGGCACGGGAACGATCGCCGCGTACTATGAGGCAGGCTCACCTTCGACGGTCACGGTCAAGACGACATCCGGTACCAGGACCGTCCCCGTCGCGCCCGTTCCGCCGACGAATCCCGCCATAGGTCACTTGCCCTTCCACTAGGACTCGTCCAGGCGCCGTTGATCGGCGGCTGCGTCCAACGCGGCGTTCACAAGCTTGTCGGCGTGTTTGTTCTGTTCGCGGCGCACGTGCGTGACCGATGCTTCTTCGAATTCGCGCAACATGTGGCGCGCTTTGGCGTGCAGCGGCACGATCTTGGCGTCTTTGACCTTATACTGACCGCCGAGCTGGCGCACGACCAGCTCGCTGTCCATGCAGACATCGGCCCGCCGAAAGCCCTCGTCAAGCGCGCGCCGCAACGCGAGCAGCAGCGCGCGATATTCAGCGACGTTGTTGGTGGCGACGCCGAGATACTCGCTGATCTCGGCGACCACCTGGCCGTCATCCGCAAGGATCACGGCGCCCGCAGCCGCAGGTCCGGGATTGCCGCGAGCCCCGCCATCGGTGTAGATGATGCAATGCGACGCGTGTCCCGACCTAGATGCCGCGCTCATGCAAGCGCCATTTATCGCAGGCCCGCTGAAATACTTCCGCGCTTGCCCGCCAGGTCGCCTCAGCGCCGAAGTCGTATAGCAAAACCATCATGGTCAAACGATTTCGTGGCATCGCATTTGTCGGACTCGTCGGGTTGGCGCTCTTCGCCGGCTGGGCGACGGCCTCGGTGACGACCGCCCGCGCGGCGGCCTCGCCGTCGGCGACTCCGACCCCGGTCCCCACACCGTTCATGGAACTTGCGTTGATCCCCAACGGCAAGTGGCAGATCATCATCGAGGAAAAGGACATCCAATACTCGTGGATGACCCTCAAGGCCGACGGCACTTCGATCGCCGGAACCTGGAGCCCCGACAAGAAGAACAATTACATCGTCAGCGGCGTGCGCGAGGGCGCGCACCTCAAGCTCGACATCAAGTCGTCGAATGCTCCGGACGCGACGGTCGTCGGGAAGATCGACGCGACGCTCGACGGCATCGCCGATATGTTCGGCACGATCACCATCAACGGCGTCGAGAAACCGTTCCAGGGCGCACAGCATTCGCGCGTGCCGCCGCCCGTCGACTCCTCCAGCCCCGGCCCCGGCGGCGCGGGCGTTCCTGGGGGCGGGCCCGGTGGCGGCCCTGGTGGCGGCGGATACCCCGGCCAGCCAGGGCACTAGGAACTACCAATGGACTCCGCTGGCCATCTCGACGCGGGTTGGGCCGCGCTGACCGCAGCGGCGATCGGCGTTTGGTTTCTCGTCATTCTGGCGATCATGGCGTTTTCGATCTGGATCTACTGGCGCATCGCGGTCAAAGCGGGCTATCCGGGGGCGTATAGCCTGCTGATGCTCGTGCCCGTCGCCAACCTCGTGCTGCTCGTCGTCTTCGCGTTCACCGATTGGCCGATCGAGCTCGCCAACCGCCGCCTGCGCCTCGCGCTGGCCGGCGGGCGCATGCCGCCCGAACCGCCGGCGCCGGACCCCCCGTATTCGCTCGTGCCGCCGACGAGTGCTCCATCCGCCGCGCCGCCGCCACCGCCGGCCTCACCTCCGCCGCCTCAAGCCCCGCAAGCGCCGACCTCATAAAAAAAAGCCGCCGTTGGATTACCAACGGCGGTCTCGCTTCTCGTCTTCGTTGAACGGTCGAATAAATTCGACCGCTACACTTATTTTTTAGTTGTTGTGCTTGGCGGTCTTGGCGACGGTGCGCGACGTCTCGACGGCCTGCTTCTGCGCGGTCTCGATCAGCTCGGCGACCTTGAGGGTATAGGCCTTGCGGATCTCGAGGAACTTCTCGGCGAACTCGAAGCTCTGTTCGATGACTTGCGCGGGCGTCGGGAAACCTTCGAACTTGGGCATCGCGGGAACGGTCGTCGGATAGTTGGCGGCGATCTCGCGCAGCGATTCCATGCTCTTCAGGCTGGCATCCTGAGCCTCTTTGATCTGCGTCAGGACATCTTCTTGGACTTTTTCGAGGTATTCGGTGTATGTAGGCATTGTGGTCTCCTTTTTGGTCCGCGTGTGCGGTGGTGTTAAACTGTGTGCTAAGTATACCAAGCACGCGCTTCGTATGTCAAGTACTGCAGGCCGGGACGGTCGGCGGCAAGCGACCTACGTCGCTGCCGGATCCCTAGCGCTCGGTGAAGCCCCGGTAGATGCGGATGAGCGTCTCTTTTTGGTCTTGGCTGAGGCCCGGGTCCAACTTGATCGCCGACTCGACGCCGTGAGGAGCGACGTTCTTGCTGTCCTCATCGAGCAGGCCGGCCTGGCCGTACATCGTCTCGGCCGACATGTGCAGCGCGTTGGCGAGGTTCTTGAGCACCTCTGCCGAGGGCTTGTACAGGCCGCGCTCGACCTGGCTCAGATACGGGTTTGACACCTTGGCCAACTCCGCGAGCTGGCGCAGCGAAAGATTCGCAAGTTCGCGTTGCGCTTTGATGAACTCGCCGAGGCTCTTCCAGACCGCGTCGTCGCGCGTGCTCATGTGCGCCGGCCCCGACGCGCTTTGGTTGTCGGCTTGGCGGCGCGCGTCTTGCGCGCAGGCGCCTTCGCGCGCGCTGGCCCACGGGGTTTGCCGTTGCTGCCGAACGCTGCTCCGACCTGATCGCGCACGTAGACGCCCGGAGCCGGTTCGCCCGGCGGCAGTTTCGCGGGCGCGCCGCTCGGCCCGGCGTGGCGCACGACCCAGGCGCTCCAGTCGTTCCACCAGCTGCCGTCGTGGCGCGTCGCAGAGGCACGCCATGCCTCCGGCGTTTGACCTTTGGTCACGCGCGGTTTGGTCCAGTAATGCGATTTCGGGTTGCCCGGCGGATTGACGATGCCGGCCACATGGCCGGAATTGGTCAACGTGTATTTGGCCTCACCGCCCACCACCTGGGTCGTCGCATAGCTCGCGTGCCACAACGCGATGTGGTCGGACTCTGCGCCGAGCACGTACAGCGGCGTGCGGATCTTCCCCAGATCGATCTTGACGCCACCGATGGCAAACGCGCCGGGCTCGATCAGCGCATTGCGCAGGTAGCACGCGCGCAGGTATTGCGAGTGCATGACCGCGGGCATGCGCGTGCTGTCGCCGTTCCACGCGAGGATGTCGAACGCGGGCGGGTTCTTGCCCATGAACCAGTTGTTGACGACGTAGCTCCAGATGAGATCGTTGGCGCGCAGCGCGTTGAAGGTGCCCGCCATCGCGCCGGCTTCGAGGTAGCCGCGCTCCTGCATGCGCGCCTCGAGTTTGCTCACCGACGCTTCGTCGGTGAACACGCCGAGATCGCCCGGCAGCGAAAAATCTACCAGCGTATTGGTCACTGTCGCGCTGCTGATGCGTCCCGCCTGCCCTTTGGCCGCCAGATACGCGAGCGCGATGACCACGAGGGTGCCGCCCAGGCACAGGCCGTTGAGGTTGGTCTTCTTCGTACCCGTGATGGACTCGACGACGTCGAGCGCGGCCAGCAAGCCTTCGCGCAGGTAGTCGTCCATCGTATAGGCCGCCATCGACTCATCGGGATTGCGATAGCTGATCATGAAGGTCTGGTGGCCGTGCTTAAGCGCCCATTCGACGAACGAACGCCCCGGCGCCAGATCCATGATGTAATACTTGTTGATCCAGGGCGGGCTGCACAACAGCGGTATCGCGTGCACCTTCGGCGTCTGCGGCTCGTACGCGATCAGCTCGATGAGCTTGTTGCGGTAGACGACGCGCCCGGGCGTGGCCGCGAGATTGACGCCCAGCTTGAAGCCGGACGTGTCGACCTGGCGCGGCTGCCCGCCGTTGTTCTTGACGTCGTCGAGATAGTTCTGCAAGCCGCGCACCAAGCTGGCGCCGCCGCTGTTCATCGCCTCTTTGACGACAGCCGGGTTCATCCACGGCACGTTGCTCGGCGCGAGCGTGTCCATCATGAGCTTGACCGCGAAGCGCGCTTTGTGGCGCGTCGCTTCGGGCAAGCGCGACGCATCGACGAGCTGCAGCGCCGCGGTCGAGCGGACGAAATAATCTTCGAGCGCGCCGAACAAGAACGGATTCGTCTTCCAGGCAGGATCGGCAAACCGTTTGTCGTCGGACGGCACGAGGGCTGACGGGGCCGGGTCCTCGCCTTGCATGCGGCGCAGGGTGTTGAGCCCGACCGTCTGCTCGGCGATGGAAAGGCCGCCCAGCCAGGTCGCCAGCATCGCCGGGTTGAGCATGGCATCGGCCGCGACCGCGCGCAGCGCGTCGCTCAGCGAGGCGGGGTCGATGCCCGCGATGTCAAGTCCGTACTCGAGCTCTTCTGGCGGGATGGTCGAGGTGCTCACATGTACAGTCCGCCGTTGACGTCATACACGGCGCCGGTGATGTAGCCGGAGCTCTCGTCAAGGAGGAAGCGCACGACGCGCGCGACCTCGTCCGGCTGGCCCAAGCGCCTCTCAGGAGATTTCTGGATGGCGGCGTCGATCGCCGCTTTGGGCATCGCGGCCACCATGTCGGTATTGATGAAACCCGGCGCCACTGCGTTCACCGTGATGCCGCGCGCCGCGACTTCGAGTGCCACGGTCTTGGTAAGGCCCATCACGCCGGCCTTGGCCGATGCGTAGTTGGCTTGGCCGAAGTTGCCGGTGTGCCCGACGACGGATGAGATGTTCACGATCCGTCCGTAGTCGCGTTCGAGCATGTGGTCGAGCACCGCCTTGATCATGAAAAACGGCCCCGACAGGTTCACCGCCAGGACCGCTTGCCATTCTTCTACCGTCATCTTGCGCACCGTGTGGTCCGCCGTGATGCCGGCGTTGTTGACGAGGAAATCGATGTGCCCGTAATGCGCCCGCACCTCGTCGACCACGCCCTTGCAAATGTCGTAGTGGGCGACGTTTCCCTCGCGAAACGCGACCCGGTGAGCCGCGCCGTTGAGCGATGCGCGCAGCGATTCAGTGCGCTCGCGATCCGATGCCAGGCCCATGACGATCACCGTGGCGCCGTCCGCAGCCAGCAGCTGGGTGATCGCGGCGCCGATCCCGCGTGCCCCGCCCGTGACGATTCCAACCCTGTTCTCGAGCGTCGTAGTACTCATGGCCGCTAGGTTCACCTAGCGAGCGCTGTATTCCCCTTCGAAGGGATCGCGTTCAAGAGAACGCGCTACTACATGTGAACGCCCGCGCTCAAGAGCGCGGGACTACATGTCGAGATCACCCAGGTCGACATCGCGTGCCCACGAACGGGGTCACCATGTTTGCGAGAGGCATCCAACGGCGCCGCTTCATCGCGCAGACGACCATCGCGATCGGCGCGATGACGACGCTCGGCCTGGCCATTCCTCTTGGTGACGCGCGCGCGGGATCTACCGCAGACGACACGTGGTGGCGCTTGCGCAAAGATGACTTCGCAGCGCTTCAGGCGACCGCTGACAGACCGATCAAGGTCTATTTCGTCGACAAAGACGTCACTGAGCGCGACCTCGTCGAAGAGAAAACCGATTTCGTGTGGGCCGTCCATTTGAGCAAGACGGACCAGCTCCAGCTGCGGCAAGAACGCCCAGAGCTTTTCAATCCATCACAAGAGGGCGGCGTCCCGTTCGAGGTCGGAACATTAGGATTCTTGATCCTGAGCCCGATCTGCCCTCATTTCGGTTGCCGCTACACGTGGATCGACGCGCTCGGGCACTTCTGGTGTCCGTGCCACGGCACGGAGTTCACCAAACTCGGCACCCATATGCAGCGGAGCGATGGCACATTCGTGGGACCATCGCCGCGCGGACTCGACCCGCTGCCCCTCCGGGAGCGAAGCGGCGTCGCCGAAGTCGAATGGATCAGATACAAGGTCAATTCGCCTGCGCGGCTGATCGTCGCGATGCGGGAAATGTAGTCCTGGCCTCTTGAGGCCGAGCCCGCGCTCAAGAGCGCGGGACTACATGTCGAGGCCGCCGTTGACGTCGTAGACCGCACCTGTGATGTACGACGAATCGTCATCGATCAAGAAGCGCACGACGCGCGCGACTTCTTGCGGCGTGCCGAGGCGGCGCTGCGGTATGCGTTCGATGACCTTGTCGAGCGCGGCCTTCGGAATCGCGGACACCATCTCGGTGGCGATGAATCCCGGAGCGACGCAATTCACCGTGATGCCACGCTGCGCCATCTCGAGCGCAAGGCTCTTGCTGAAACCGAACAGTCCGGCTTTGGAGGCAGCGTAGTTCGCCTGGCCGATGTTGCCGGTCTCGCCGATCACCGAACTGATGTTGACGATGCGACCGCTGCCCCGTTCGATCATGTGCTCGAGCACCGCTTTGGTCATGTGAAACGCGCCGAAGAGATTCACGGCGATCACCTGGCGCCACTCCTCTTCGGTCATCCTGCGCACGGTCTTGTCGATGGTGATGCCGGCATTGTTGATCAGAAAGTCGACGCGCCCGAACTGTGCGAGCACTTCTTGCACGACGCGCTGGCAATGATCCGGCTCGTCGACGCGGCCCTGATGCACGGAGACCGAATGTCCCTTGGCTTCAAGTCTGCCTTTGAACGATCGCGCCGTGTCTTCGCCCTTGCTGTAGCCTGCGGCGACGTGAGCGCCATCCATGGCGAGCATCTCGGCGATCGCGGCGCCGATGCCACGAGTGCCGCCGGTGACGACTGCGACGCGTCCTTGTAACATGCGGTATGCTTAGCCGCCTGGGGGTCCCGTTGCTGCGTGGTGGACCAAGCTGCTGAACGGGGTGTTGTCGAGCAGCGTCTGAAGCTGTCCCACGATGACGATCGGGTGAGTCATAGCCCGGCCTTGGTTACCGAAGACGCTCACGGCTCCTTCCAATCTCCAGGCACGCCGCTTCACATGCATTCGATATGCTACGAAGCATGAGCGATCTCGACCGGTTCATCCCGACGCCGCGCCTCGATCAGGTCGATCACGTCGACATCGGCGTCCCCGTCTCCAGCGCGTGGCAGGCCGTGCGCCACCTTGACATGGCGCGATCGTCCATCGTGCGCGCGCTCTTCTCGCTGCGGACGATTCCAGACCGGCTGCGCGGCCGCGCTCCCGAGAGCGTCTCGCTGCGGATCGATGACCTCGCCGCACCGGGTCAAGGTTTTCAGGTCCTCGCCGAGCGGCCCGGATCGTCGATCACGATCGGCGCGATCGGCAGGGTCTGGCAACCGCAAATCGATTTCATGCACGTGCCGCCCGACGACTTTGCCGGATTCGAGTATCCGGGCTGGGCGAAGGTCGCGTGGGAGTTGCGCTTCGAGCCTCGCGGACACGAGGTGACGCGGCTCATCGTCGAGGTACGCGTGAGCGCAACCGACGACGCGTCGTGGCGGCGCTTCGAGCGATATTGGCTCGTCGTCGGCCCGTTCTCGCATTTCATCCGCCGGCATCTGCTCGACCTCATCGTCAGCGAATTGGGCACGCCGCGCGAAGCGGAAACCCATCAGCCCTTAGCAGGGGATACGTTGCTTCTCGATGCCGCCGGCGAGGCGACCGATGGCGTGACGATCGCGGCTTCGCCGGATGCGATCTGGCCGTGGCTTGTCCAGATGGGTTGCCAGCGCGCAGGCTGGTATAGTTGGGACGCGTTGGACAACGGCGGCATGACCAGCGCGTGCAGAATCGTCGCAAAGCTCCAAGATCTGCACGTCGGCGACGTCATCCCGGCGATGCCGAAAGGAGACGCCGGTTTCGAAGTCCTGATCCTCGACGCTCCGCGCGCGTTCGTCTTAGGCGGTCTCTACGACGTCGAGACCGGCCGGCAACTCGCTTTCACCGCAGCGCGGCCCGCGCACTTCTGGCAGACGACGTGGGCGTTCGTGCTCGAGCCGCTCGACGGGCAGACGACGCGCCTACACGTCAGGGCGCGCGCGGCTCTGGGGCACGAACGATTCGGCGATCCGGCGCGGCTGTTCATGGCCGGTCTCGTCCACCATTTCATGGAGACGGCACAGCTGCGCCATCTCAAGACCCGCGTGGAAAGCGGGGAGAAAGCCGAAGGCGCAACGGGTCGTCAGATCATGATCCTATGAGTGGTAGAAGTAGGGATCCAGCACCCGGACCTCGGTGACGCTATCGACCGGGAGGCTGTTCGCCAGGGCCGCCTTGCGGACTGCGGCTTCGTCAGGCCCGTCATAGATGCAGTACGTCTTGGTCTTATCGGTGTTCACGTACGAGTGGATCCAGGTGACGCCCTCATGCGCGTTCGCGCCGACGACCGTCATGCACGCCGTTGCGCCGGCGTCGTTGGTCGGTATCTGCAAGCCCTTGGGAAACGTGCGCTCCACCATGAATCTCGGCATCGTCGTCCTCCTTCTGCGGGCCGTTAACCGCCTGCCAACGCGCCCACGACCATGAACGGTTCGGTGCCGGCCGCGACCGCTTTCGGCAGCGGCTCGTCCGGCGATTCGTGCGACAGGTCCTGCTCGCAGGCGAAAAAGCGTACGAACGCCCGGCGCTGCTGCGTCACGTGATCGCGGATGGTGCCGCGCAGCGTCGGATACGACGCCTCGAGCGCGTCGAGCACCGAGCGCTGCGTGGGCTCGCCCGCGACGTCGAGCACGACCTCACCCTCCACGTGCGCAATCGTCCGCAGGTGCGCCGGGAGCACGACTCTGATCACGCCAGCGTCTGGACCTCGACCGACAGCACAGCCGGGAGGTCGCGCACGATCGGAGCCCAGGTGTCGCCCGAGTCGGTCGAGGCGTACACCTGGCCGCCGGTGGTGCCGAAGTAAACGCCGGCCGAATCGAGCGAGTCGACCGCCATCGCGTCGCGCAACACGTTGACGTAGCAGTCGCTCTGCGGCAAGCCTTTGGTGAGCGCTTCCCACTCGTCGCCGCCGGTCCGGCTGCGATAGACGCGCAGCTTCCCGTCGGGCGGGTAATGCTCCGAATCGCTCTTGATGGGGACGACGAAGATCGTGTCGGGCTCGTGCGGATGCACGTCGATCGGAAAGCCGAAGTCGCTGGGCAGATCCCCGCTGACTTCGCGCCATGAGTCGCCGGCGTCATCGCTGCGCATGACGTCCCAATGTTTTTGCATGAACAGCGTGTCCGGACGCGAGCGGTTCATCGCGATGCGATGGACGCAGTGGCCGACTTCGGCCTCCGGGGCAGGGAGCTGCGCGGAGTGGAGACCGTGGTTGATCGGGCGCCAGGTCTTGCCGCCGTCGTCGCTGCGAAACGCGCCGGCCGCGGAGATCGCGACGAACATGCGTTGCGGATTTTTCGGGTCGAGCAGGATGGTGTGCAGGCACATGCCACCCGCGCCGGGCTGCCAGTGCTTGCCGGTATCATGTTGGCGCAGCCCGGAGAGCTCGGCCCAGGTCTTGCCGCCGTCGCCCGATTGGAACAGCGCCGCGTCTTCGACGCCCGCATACACTTTGTCGGGATCGGTCAGCGACGGCTCGAGATGCCAGACGCGCTTGAACTCCCACGGATGCGGCGTGCCGTCATACCATTGATGCGTGCCGGGGACGCCATCGTAGACGAATTCATTGCCCATCTGCGTCCAGGTCTTGCCGCCGTCGTCGGAGCGCTGGATCAGCTGTCCGAACCAGCCGCTGCTCTGCGACGCATACAAGCGATCCGGATCGGCGGGGGAACCCTTGACGTGGTAGATCTCCCAACCGCCGAAGTGAGGGCCGTCGATGGCCCACTGCGTGCGCTTCGCATCCGATGTCATGACGAACGCGCCCTTGCGCGTGCCGACCAGCACCCGTACTCCGCTCATCGCCGCTCCTTCATAGCCGTGCGGGAATTTGCAACAGGGCGTGGAGCTCCTCTAAGTGCGGCGAGGAGCCTCTTCAGGCGGCGGCACGAACCCGCCATTGCCCGTCGGGATGCTGTCGAGTGCGGCGTCGAGATCGTGAGGCGCGGCGGACGGTGCCCCGTCGTGATGCTCGGGCGGCAGGTCGTCTTCTTTCGGGAGCCGCTCCGGCGCGAAGCGCATGTAGGCGACCGGCACGAGCACCAGCGTCAGCAGCAGCGAGCTGATGAGGCCGCCGATGACGACGATGCCGAGGCTCTGGCGCACCTGCGACCCTTGCACGAGCCCCAGCGCCAACGGCGTCATGCCCGCGATCATCGATGCCGTCGTCATCACGATCGGCCGGAACCGGACGCGCGCGCTCTGGCGCAGCGCCTCTAACTTGGCGTAACCGCGCCGGCGCAGCGTGTTCGCGTAGTCGACCAACAAGATGCCGTTCTTGGACACGAGCCCCACCAGCATGACCGTGCCGATGAGCGAGAACAGGTTGAGCGTCTGGCCGGTCAGCGCGAGCGCACCGATAGCACCCACCGACGCGACCGGCACCGAGAACATGATGATGAACGGCGTAGAATAGTTGTTGTAGAGCGCGACCATGAGCAGGTAGACCAGCAGGAACGACAGCGCGAGTGCCGCCGCCATGCCGGTCACCGTGTCTTTGAGGTTCTGCTGATTGCCGTTCGGATTCGCGCGCACGGAGACGAACGCGGGCAGATGCATCGCTTGCAGCTGCTTGCTGAAATCGCGCTGCACGTTCGAGAGCGCGTAGCCGTTCGCCACGTTCGCCGTCACGTGGATGACGGTCTGGCGGTTGACGCGCGTGATGACCAGCTGCGTCGGCGCCCAGCGCAGGGTCGCGACGTCGCCGACCCGCCCCAACGTCCCGTCGTTGGCGCGCACCGCGATCTGCCCGATCGCATCGAGGTTCGTACGATCTTCGAGCGGATAGATCACCTGCACGTCTTTGAGCCCGTTCGCCGCCTCGATCTGGGTCGCCACCGCCCCGCCGAGCGCCGCCCTGATGGCGGTGGACGCCGCGCCGACGCTGATGCCGAGCGCCTTCGCCGATGCTTTGTCGAAGGTGACCTCGACCTGCGGCGCGAGCTGCTGTCCGGAGCTCGTGGCGTTGGTGACGCCCGGTATCTTGCGCAGCGCCTCGTAGACCTGCTGTGCGTACGGCAACGGATCGCCACGAAGGCTGGTCACCAGGTAGTCGATCGGCTGCGCGTTGCCGCCGCCGGTGCTGGTCGCCGGGATGACGACGATCGTCGCGCCCGGTATCATCGAGCGCAGTTTGCCTTTGAGGTAATTCACCCAGTAGTCGGTCGAATGGCTGCGGTTGTCATTGAGGAACAGATGGACCTGGCCGACATTGCCTTCGTTGAGGAAGCCGCCGAACGGCGACGAGTACGCGCCCGACACGCCGGTGATCGCCTTGGCGTCGGGCACCTGGAGCGCGACCGTGTTGACCTGGCGCACGGCCGCATCGGTCGTCGTCAGCGGCGTGCCCGGCGGGAAGGTGATCTGCACGAAGATCTCGCCGCGATCGACGGGCGGGATGAACGTGAAGCCGAGCACGCCGAGCGGCACGAGCGAGATCGCGAGGATGAGCGAGGCGACGGCGATCGCGACCACCATCCTGGGCCGCGCCAGCCCGGCGGGCAGCAGGTGTTCCGCATAGTATACTCGCGCGCGCTCGAACCATTCTTCGAACTTGCGCATCACGGGCCAGGGCGTCCAGTTGCTGAGCAGCGACCAGCGGCCGGCCAGCGTCGGCGTCACCGTGAACGATGTCCACAACGAGGTGAGCGTCGCGACGACGACGACCAACGCGAACTCGGTCAAGAACTTGCCGACGACGCCGGGCAGGAACGCGATCGGCAGGAACACGACGACGTCGACGAGCGTGATCACGATGGCCGCGAAGCCGATCTCGGAGCGGCCGTTGATGGCCGCCCACAGCGGCGGCTCGCCCTCCTTGTGATGCCGTTCGATATTCTCCAACACCACGATAGAATCGTCGACGAGAATACCGACCACGAGCGTCATCGCCAGCAGTGAGATCGTGTCGATGGTGAAATTGGCCAGCTTCATCACGCACAGCGTGATGAGCAGCGAGGTCGGAATCGCGACCATGACGACGACCGCGCTGCGCCACGACCCGAGGAAGAACAGCATCACCACCGCGGTGAGCGCGATGCCCTCCATCAACGTGTGCACGACGCCGTCGATCTGTTGGCGCGTATACGTCGCCTGGACGTTCACCACGGAAAAGTCGACCCCGGGGAACTGCGCCTGTAACCGCGGCAGGGTCTTCAGCACGTTGTCGGAGGTCGAGACCTCGTTGGCCTGAGTCGTCTTCTGCACCTGAAGGAACACGCGCAGCGCGCCGTTGACGAACGCGAAGACGCGCCGCTCCTCGTAGCCGTCGGTCACCGATGCGACGTCGCCGACGCGCACGACGCTCGATGGGCTCGACCAGGGATTGACGGCACCCGCCCCAGTCGATGCGGGGGCCTGGCCGCTGAGCAGCAGCGGAAGGCTCGCCACTCCTTCTGGCGTTTGGATGTCGCCACGTACGTCGACCGTCGTCTCTCGCCCCGGCTGGTATATGATGCCGCCGGGCTGGCGCAGGTTGTTGGTGGCCAGCGTGTTGACGACGTCGTTGATCGAGTAGCCGCCTGCCTGGAGCGCCGCCGGGTCGACCACGACCTGGAACGAAGGCGTCACCGTGCCGTTGGAGTTGACGTAGCCCACGCCGTCTACTTGCTCGAGGATGGGGATGATCTGGTTGTTCACCAGGTCCGAAAGTCCGGCGATCGAGTACGTGCGCGAGGCGATGCCCAGCGTGACGACCGTCGACTGGCCGGGGTCGACCGTCGAGATCGTCGGCGAGCGCAGATCGGTGGGCAGTTGCGATTGGGCCGCCTGCACGCGGCGTTGCACTTCGACCAGCGACGTGTTGACGTCGGCGCCGAGGTTGAACACGGCTGAAATAGTCGCGCGGCCTTGCAGGACGGTGGTGTTGATGACGTTGAGGTTCGGAGCGCCGGCGATCTGGTCTTCGATCGGCCGTGCGATATTGTCGCGCATCTCGGTCGGCGATGCGCCCGGATAGTTCACCTGCACCGTGATGGTCGGCAGGTCGACGTTTGGGAACTGCTGCTGCGTGATCGTCAGATACGAGATGACGCCGGCGATCGTGATGAACACGATCATGACGAAGACGAGCGCCGGTCGCTGGACGAAGAGGCGGGTCAGCCACATATCAGTGCGACATCGCGGCTTCCCCGCCCGCGATCTGGACCTGCTGGCCGTCCGAGATGGCGAGCGTGCCGTCGGTCACGACGTTGACGCCGCTCGGGAGTCCCTTGACGACCGCATAGCGCGTGCCGCGGGCGATCTCCACGACTTGCGAGATGTGCGCCGTATCGTTGTTGTCAACCGTGAAGAGCGTGTGGTGCGTATCGTCGATGAATGCGCCCACCGGCACCGTGACGCCGCTGAGGCTCTGCTTGGCGACGTTCGCCGCCACCGTCATGCCGGGCAGCAACGCGCGCTTCGGGTTCGGGATCACGACTTTGACGATGAATCCCGCCGAGGTGGGCGATGTCGGCGGCAGCACCGCGACGACCGTAGCGTTGAAACGCTGGCCGGGCAAGGCGACCGAGGTGAGCGTCACGGTCGCACCTTTGGGGATGCCCGCGATCTGCCCGCCGAATGCGTTCAGCGCCGCATAGACGCTTGAGATCTCTTGCAGTGTGAAGATCTGGCGCGTGCCCGGATACTCGCCTGGGTTGATGTTGCGATTCACGACGACGCCGTCGACAGGCGCGACGATCGTCGCCTTGGCGATCTGCGCTTGCACCTGCTCTGCCTGCGCGTGCGCTGAAGCTGCGGCGGCGATCGCGGCCTGGATGTTCGCCTGCTGCATTCCCTGGCGCTGGTCGCCGTTGGCCAGCTGGTTCTCTTTCGCGGTCGCGAGCACAGCCTGTGCGGCGGCGACATTCGTCTGCTGCGTCTGCACTTCTTGTGCGGAGATGTATCCCTGCCCGAACAGCATCTGGTCGCGATGCAGTGTGCTTTCCGCAAGATCGAGCTGTGCCTGCGCGCTGCGCACTTGATCGCCGCCCGATGCGATCGCGTACTGCGCCTGATACTTCGTCTGCGTGGCCTTTGCGTCTGCCTCGGCCGCAGCGCGGTCTGCAGCGTCGAGTTGCGCTTGCAGATCGGCGATGGAGAGACGCGCGAGCACCTGGCTGCGCTGCACGACGTCGCCCTCGTTGACGAGCACTGCAGCGGCCGGCTCGGTCAGATCGCTAGTGATGGCGACATTTTGCAGTGGCGCGACCAAGCCCGACAACGAGAGGACCGGTTGGACGGTGCGAACCGCCGTCTTCTCGATGGGCACGAGGGGTGCCGGGGTCTTCAGCGTGGTCGTGTTGTGCGCGCAGCCCGCGGCCGTGAGGATGACCGCCGAAGCGATGAGGGACTTCGTATAGCGGGACGCTCGGTTTCGCATACCAAAACATTGTTGCATCCCGGATATAGAGGATGCTGTGAACTCAGCCCACGCTCTCGACCTTTTTCTTAATCTCGTGTCCATCTGCCGATGAAATGAAAAGTGCGCATGACGTCACTCGGAGCCCCGGAACGATTCGACCGATGGTCGACCGCTGCGTTCGCAAGCGCTTTGTTCACGAGCGCCACGTTGATGTTTCTCGTGCAACCGATGTTCGCCAAGGCCCTCCTGCCGCTGCTGGGCGGCGCGCCGGCGGTCTGGAACACCTGCGTCGTCTTCTATGAGCTGATCCTTCTCGCCGGCTACTACTACGCCTACGTGCTGCAGCAACGCGCCACGCTTCGTGCCCAGCTCGCGATCCACGCGGCGCTTGTGATCGCAGTTCTCGTGTTCTTGCCGCTGCGCGTGCTTTCCCCGCTCGCGCCCCCGACCAGCGTGACCGCGGTCCCGTGGGTGCTGATCACACTGCTCGTCTCGCTCGGCGTACCGCTCTTGGTCCTGAGCGCGACGAGCCCGCTCCTCCAGAGCTGGTTCGCGCGCACGCCGAACCGCCGCGCCAGTGACCCGTATTTCCTATACGCCGCGAGCAATGCGGGCAGCATGCTCGGGCTGCTCGCGTACCCCTTTGCGCTCGAACCGCTCCTCGGTTTGCGATCGCAAAGCCTCATCTGGTCCGTCGGCTACCTCCTTCTCGCCGGCTCTCTCGGATTGTGTGGGCTGATCGCATACCGTACGACATCGGAACTCGGCGGCGCGGATGCCGCGCACGATGCTCTCCCCGACGCAGTCGTGAGCACGCGCCGCAAGATCCGCTGGGTCGTGCTTGCCTTCATCCCGGCAAGCCTTATGCTCAGCGTCACCTCCTACATCTCCGCCGACGTCGCCCCTATCCCGCTGCTGTGGGTCATCCCGCTGGCGCTGTATCTGCTGACCCTGGTGATCGCTTTTTCAGGAGACAGCGGATCGCGCCTCAAGCGCCTCTACCTTACGGCTCCATTCGCAATGCTGCTCTTGGTGGTGGTGCTGGCGGCTGATGTGAGCTGGCCCGCGCTCCTGCGCATCCTCATTCACCTCGGGGCGTTCTTCCTGATCGCCCTGACCTGCCACACGCTGCTGGCTGCGGATCGGCCGTCAAGAACGCGCTTGACCGAGTTCTATCTGTGGCTTGCCGTTGGCGGCGCGCTCGGCGGCATTTTCAACGCGATCATCGCCCCGTACGTGTTTCGCGATGTCTACGAATACCCTATCGTGCTGGTGCTTGCAGCCTTCTTCATGCGCGGCCCCGATCAGCCAGAGTCCAGCCGCCCTCGATTGTGGAATGTCGAGCTGCCGCTGCTGCTCGGCGCGGCCCTTGCCGCGTTCATCTGGATCGAGAGCCGGCTCTACGGCCACCCAATCGCTGTGCATGCGACTGCGGCGTTCCTAGCCGCGGCGTTGATCGCGCTTCTTGCTTTCAGACAGAGGGTAGGTTTCGCCGTCTCGGTGGCGACGCTGCTCCTGTGCGGTCTATTCCTCGACGAGACGCGCCATCACAACCTGTACCTAGGACGCGATTTCTTCGGGGTCAAGACGGTCTTTGCGTCCGGGAACTATCACCATCTTTGGCACAACTCGACGACCCACGGCATCGAGAACATGCTGCCGGAAGAGCGCGACCGGCCGCTTTCATACTATACGCGAAGTGGACCGCTCGGCCAGATATTCAGCGCCCTGCAACCCGAACTGCGCAATGCGTCGATTGCGGTCGTCGGCGAAGGGGCCGGCTCCGCGCTCTGCTATCATCTGCCGACGCAGCGCTGGACGATCTACGAGATCGACCCGCAAATCGATCTGATCGCTCGCGATCCGCGCCTTTTCGATTACCTCCCGGACTGCGCCGGGCCCACCCCGACCGTGATCGGCGATGCACGACTGTCGCTCGGCCGAGCACCGGACAGCGGCTATAGCCTGTTGATACTGGACGCGTATAGCTCTGATTACGTGCCGCTCCATCTGTTGACGAGAGAAGCCCTGTCGCTCTACATAAGAAAGCTGACCGACGATGGGGTGCTCGCTTTTCACATAAGCAGCAGATGGTTCGACCTCGAGCCGGTGCTCACGTCTCTCGCCACGGATGCCGGGTTGCAATGCTATGTCAACCACGACGCAAACTCGAAGCCTATCGAGCTTCTGATGGGTAAGCGGATCTCTACTTGGATCGCGCTCGGCGCTAAGGGTGGGAATATCCGCTTATTGGCAAGCGATCCGCGCTGGCAGCAATGCCCGGCCACCAAATTCCGGGTCTGGACCGACGACTATTCCAGCCTGGTGACGGCGTTCAGCCTACGCGTCATTTCCGGCTCGCAGTGAACGACGTCAGTTTCGGGCCGACTGGATTCGAACCAGCGATCTCCTGACCCCCAGACGTTTTAGGCGCGTCCACCAAAATCCGCTCTTGGGCGTGCTTGTCTTTGATCCATGACGCTTTGAGACGTTTTGTGTCCCTAGCTGTTCGCTGGAATTTGCCGGCATTCTTGGCCGATAAGCCACATTAAGCCACATTAGTCGCAAGCAGAAATACATGCTCCGAGCGGCAACGTTAATCGTTGCACGGTCGCCTTCAAAATGAAAGTGAGGGGTTTCGACAGCTCACCCTTGAGGATCTGG